>CAYHRZ010000072.1:0-14790 GCA_964359125.1 uncultured Klebsiella sp.
GGACCGGCTCGCTGCTCACCGGGAAGCCCGGGCGTTGGCTGCCGTCGGCCCCGAAAACGTGCAGTTGGCCGCGGAAACTCGCGACCACCACCTCCAGCGAGCCGTCGCCATCTAGGTCGGCGACCGCCGGGGTGGCGGTCACCGGGGCGTACACGTCGGCGCCGATGGCCGTCCAACCCGCCGAGGACCGGTGGTTGGCGGCGTTAGCGGGGTCCAACTCGGGGAGGTGTTCGGTGTGGACGGGCCAGCCCGGTAGCTCGGTGCCGTCGGCGCGCAGCGCGTGGATCCACCCGCCGCTGTCGGCCTGGATCACCTCGCTGGCACCGTCGCCGTCGAGGTCGGCCAGCGCGGGGGACGACTCCAGCGAGTGGGGCAACTCGATCGGCCAGCCGCTCACCGCGTCCGGGTCGTGGACGACGTAGAAGGAGGTGCGCGCGGTGGTGACCCGGTCCTCGTCGTCGGTGACCGACAGTCGCAGTTGAACGGTCCCGACGTTGGCGTTGAGTTCGCGGTCCACGGGGTTGCTGCCCTTCGGCTGATCCACCACCGTGACATCGAAGGCGGGTAGCTCGAAGTCGGCGAGCGGGCCGTCGATGGGCCCGGTTCCACTGGCGACCACCGTCCACTCGGTGGGCTCCAGCCCGAGGCCGTAGCTCAGCACCCAAGTCTGCACCTCGCCGCGACTCTGCACGAGCCCCGACACGGTGATGCTCGGGGTGACGAGGGGGTCGATCCAGTCGTACCACTGTGGTTCGGAGATCTCCGCCACCGGCGGCACCTGCGCCAGGGAGGCCGCGAGCACCGAGTTGTAGGCGTTCACGCGTCCCCAGCCGCTCCAGGCGTCCCACCCCGGCTTGGTGGGGTAGCGAGCCGGGTCGTCGGGGAGCGCGATGTCGTCCGCGTTCATCCCCAAGAGCGCGTGCAACTCGCCGGGGGTGGGCTCCCAGCCGGCGTCGCGCGCGGCGCTGATCACCAGGCCCGTGATCCCCGACGTCACTCCGGTGGCGCCCGAGGAACAACTGGTCGACGAGGCACTACCGTCGAGCCGCACGCCGTGGTTGGTACAGTTGGAGTAGGCCAGGAAGCTGCTGGAGTCTTCGGGGTCGTCCTCGTTGTACACGATCGCGTGCACGTAGAAGGTGTGCGCGGCCATCCCGGGCGGGTTGGGATGGTAGGCCGTCTCGTCGGCGGCGCTGCCGATCACGAGCGTGCCCATGTCCCAGGCGTAGTCGACCGCCGCCTCCACCGTGGCCGTCTGTTGCACCGCCCCGGCGGCCACCAGCGCCACGTCCGCGCCGCTGTCGATCGAGAAGACAGCCCCGAGCCGAAGGTGGACCCGTCCACCACGAAGCTGTCGCCCACCCGCACGGGGAGCACCACGCAGTTGGGGCAGGTGCCGATGTCGCCCCCGTCGTTGCCCTCGGCGGCCGCGTCCTCCGACTCGCCGGTGCCGTGGCCAAAACGAACGTCGTCGTAGGGGTTGTTGTCGTCCCACTGGAAGTCCCAGCCGCAAATGTCGTCGACGTAGCCATTGGCGTCGTCGTCGATGCCGTCGGAGAAGGTGGCGATGAGGTCCGACGGGTCGAGCAGGTGGTCGGCGGCGTCGTCGCCCGCCGTGATGTCGACGCGAGGGTCGCCGTCGTAGTCGGCCACCGTCACGGCGCCGTCGCCGTTTCGGTCGTGGACATCGCTGCCCTCGGGTGGCGGCAACTCCCGGGCATTGAGCACGAATTTCCGCACCACGTCGCCGTCGTCCCAGTGTACACCCGAGTCGATGACCGCGATCACCACGTCGGTGCGGCCAGTGGTCACCCGGAACGCGCGGTCCAGCCACATCCCCGGCCCCATGCCCTCCTCCTCGGTGGCGTCGAGGGTCACGCCCCAGGCGGCCGGGATGTAGGAAAGGAAGTTCCAGCGGTTCGCCATGTCGGAGGGGCACAACTCGGGCCGGTCGGGCTCACCGCACTCCGGGTAGGTGGGGAGGGGAAACTCGGCGAGCGCCAGGGCAACGAGCAACAACATCCGGCGCCGGTAATCAACACCGCAGGCCTACGCCTCCCCCGCCGTGGCGGCGGCCACCCCGGGTTACCAGGGCGGCATGTCCAACATCACGCTCACCTACTTCGACTTCTCCGCCAGCCGCGGCGAGGAGTGCCGCATCGCGCTTCGTCTCGCGGGGCTTGCGTTCACCGACCGCCGCGTTGGCCGCGCCGAGTGGGCTACCCTGAAGCCCACCACGCCCTGGGGCAGCATGCCGCTGCTCGAGGTCGACGGCCGCGTGATCGCGCAGAGCAACGCCATCCTCACCTGGATCGGCACCGGACGCGGCTTGCACCCGCAGGACCTCTGGGAGGCCGCCCGCCACCAGGCCGTGATGGAGGCCGTCGAGGAGTTCCGGCACCGGTTCAACCCCGCGTTCCGGGAGTCGGATCCCGAGAAAAAGAAGGCCGCCCGCGAGGAGGCGGTGGCCACGCTCATCCCCACCTGGGGCGCGTACTTCGAGGCCCAGTTGGGCGACGGGCCCTTCCTCGGGGGCAGCACGATCGGCGTGGCCGACGTGAAACTCTACATCCTCGGCCGCTGGTTCAAGAGCGGCGTGCTGGACCACGTGCCGAGCACGGTGTGGTCCGGATTCCCCAAGCTCGAGGCGCACTACGCCGCGGTGAGCGCGGCGGTCTGAGCCCCCGGCGTCTCGGAGGGCGCGACCGCGGTCGGGCGAGACCTGGCCGCGCGAGTCATCGCGCTGGCGTGGGCCTCCCCCGTCTAGCGCTCCACCCGCCGCCCGTAGGCGTCGCGGGGTTCCACGCCGGCCACCGGCCCCGGGGGCGTGGCCGCCGTGGTCGGCGTGACCTCGATCGCCGCCACAATCGTGCTGGCGCGGGCAACCGCGTCGTCGCCCCGGACGATCACCACGACGTTCTCCCGCCGCGCCACCACCATGCCCTCGTCGCCGTGGGCCACCGTGGCTCCCGGTAGGTTCAAAGTGGGCAGTTGCCCCCGTAGCATCCCAAGGTTGAACGCCGCCTCCGCCGCCGCCTCGGCTTCGGTGGGCCACCACGAGACGGTGGCGAAGCCGCCGGGAACGGCCGCCTTCCACGCGTCGGTGTGGGCGACCGGGACCGGTTCGCCGAGGCCCAGGCTGGGGGCTCGATCCAGGCGCAAACCTGCGAGGGGAAGGTCGCCCGCGAGGGCGAGCAGCACGAGGCTGAGGATCATTGCAACTCCCCCTGTGCGGTCGCGTCGTAGTCCGCGCGGGTGGCGGCGAGGCGGTCGAGGTACTCGTCCGGGTCGATGGTCTGTACCATCAGCACCTCCGAGGGCGAGGAGCCCGGGTCGGCATCGCCGTCGAGGGCCAGGGTCGCGTCCCACACGGCGTCGAGCGTTTCCGACACGGTGACCGCGTGGTAGCTGAACCCGCACCCGCCGTTGCCAAAGGGGCAATGGGTGAACTCTTCGCCCCCGATGGCGAGGATGTAGTTGAGGTCGAAGTTGTACCCGATGATCGCGTATTCCGACAGCGCGCCGATCATGTTTCCATACCCCACCACGATCCCCGCGCAGTCTGTGCAGTTCACCGTGCTGCCGAAGCGGCGATCGATGAAGCTCGACATGTCGAACACGGCGCGCTCCCAGTTGTTGCGTACGTACACGGTGTAGGCGCTGGCGCCGTACCGCGTGTCGTATTCAAGCTCCAAGTCCTCGTACACCCACCGCACCAGCGCGTCCAGGGCCGCCGCGCGGGTCGGTGCCGTGCCCTCGAGCGCGCGCAGGGCGGGGTCCACCGCCGCCACCCACGGCCGGTAGAGGTCGCCGCTCTCGTACCAAGTGCTGTCGCCCAGCACGCGGTACACCCGCAGGGGCACGGTCACGTCGATCACCGGCCAGTTGGAGCCGTCGGCACTGCGGGCGGTCACCGTCGCGACGATCGACTCGTCGGTGACGCCGAGTGTGCTGCCCAGAGCCTCGTCGCGCTGCAACGTGACCGTGCTGCCGCTCGACACCTCGCCGCCGATCACCGTCCAACCGTCCACGACGAGGGACAGCGCCACGCTATCTAGGTTGGACGCCCCGAGCTCGCTCTGGCTGCCGAACTGCACCGCCACGATGGGCCGGCTGTCCCAGCGGTAGGCGAGGGGCTCCCCGCCGCCGGTCTCGGGGACGCCGAGGCTATCCCCCACGTTCGGGAGTGGGGTCACGCCGCCCGAGGCGTCGATGGTGTCGACGGCCGTGAAGGCCTCGGTCACGGACTGCGCCTTCCCAGCGCGGTGCCAGTACAGCGGCACGCGCAGGGCGGTGCTCCCGCCGTCGTCTTCGGCGTAGGCCGCCACCAGGCCCGCGCGCACGATCGAGAGGGTGGTCTCCGCTTCGCCCACTGTCACCCGGTAGTCACCGGTGGAGACCAGGTTCCCGGCGTCGTCGCGGCCGTCCCAGCCGGTGGCGGGGAGCGCGCTGCGGACTACCTTCCCGGCGCTGTCGACCACTTTGGCGGTGCCCTCCTCCGCGGAGGTGAAGGTCCAGGCCGGGCCCGCGAGGGGGTCGAAGGCCGGGGCGGCGACGATCGACGGCCCCGTGGCGGTGTCGAGGTCGATGGTGTCAGGGGTACAGGCGAGCAGCAGCAGCATCGACGGCCACCCTAGCGCCGCGCTGACGTGCCCGCCTGCAAAGCTACCGTCACGCTCGCCGCCGGGTGCGCCCGGTGACAGCACCATGACAGGCGGAGAGTACTACTGCCGGATGCACGTCGCTGCTGAGCGCCCCGAGAACCTGTTCCGCTCCGGATACCACCTGCTTTCGTCGTTCGCGACGCTGGTTGTCCTGGAGGAACTCCTGAGCAAAAACGGCGCGATCTGGGCGGCAACCGGCTTCGCGACCTTCGCCTGGTCGCTGGAGTTCTCCCGGCGCCGGGTGCCCGCGTTCAACGACTTCCTGATGCGCGCCATGGGCCCCATCGCCCACCGCCACGAGGCGCACCGGGTGAACTCGGCAACCTGGTACGCCACCGGGTTGATGCTGATCGCGCCGATTTTCTCGGTGCCGACGCTGGCGATGGCCCTGGTGTGCGCGGGCCTGGGGGACCCGGCCGCTGGCTTCTTCGGTCGTCGCTACGGCCGCACCAAGCTGGTGAACGGCCGTTCTTTCGAGGGCACGCTGGCCTACGCGGTGGCCTCGTTCCTCGGCTGCCTCGCGGTACTGGCCGCGTGGCACGCCACGATTCCCCCGTCGCTGGGCCTGCTGGCCGCCGTGGTGGCCGCGCTCACCGGCGCGCTCACCGAGCTGTTCAGCACGCGCCTCGACGACAACTTCGCGGTGCCGGTGATGGTGGCGATCATGGTGGGCTTCGTGTTCCAGGGCGCGGTGTAGGTAGGTTAGTCCGCCGGATGTTCCTGTTCCTGGCCTGCGCGCCCGAACCCGAAGCCGACGAGATCCTCTACGCCTTCCCCGAGGGCTTCCGCTGGGGCGCGGCCACGGCGGCTCACCAGGTTGAAGGGGGCAATACCAACAACAACTGGTACCAGTTCGAGACGCTGGAGGCCTTCGCGGGCAAGACCGACGCGCCCAGCGGCGAGGCCACGCGCTTCTACTCGATGTACCAGAGCGACTTCGAACTGCTCGAAGAGATGCACGCCGACGTGTTCCGGCTGTCGATCGAGTGGTCCCGCGTGGAACCAAGTCGCGACACGTGGAGCGAGGAGGAGTGGACGCACTACCGCGAGGTGATCCAGGCGCTGCGCGACCGCGACATCGAGCCGATGGTCACGCTCCACCACTTCACCGAGCCTATCTGGGTGCAGGACCTGTCGCGACTGGACTGCGAAGGCGGCCCGGTGGACGACAACCTCTGCGGCTGGACGAACCCGGCCGTGCCCGAGGAGTTCGCGGAGTTCTCGGCCGAAGCCGCCACCCGCCTGGGCGACCTGGTCGACGAGTGGACCACCTTCAACGAGCCGGGTGGCTACTTGCTCTCCGGCTACCTCGGGGGCGCGTTCCCCCCGGGCTACAGCAACCTCACCGCGCAGTCCGCCATCGACAACGTGCTCCCGGTAATGGCGGGCTTGGCCACCGGCAACGCCCTGGCCTACGACGCGGTGCACCTGGCCGACACCACCGACGCCGAAGGCGACGGGATCACGGCGAGGGTGGGCTTCACCAACTCCATCCAGTGGATCGTGCCCCTCGACGAGGACAACCCCGACGACGTGGCCGCCGCCGAGCGAATCCAGTCACTCTACGGCTACAGTTTCCCCGACGCGGTGATCCTCGGCAAGCTCGACGGCGACCTCGACGGCATTCCCGAGGAAGATCACCCGGAGTGGGCCAACAAGTGCGACCTGCTGGGCTACCAGTACTACTACCGGATGCCGGTGAAGTACCAGCCAGCGTTCCCGCCGGTCGAGGCGATCCCCTGCGACGCGTCGGTGCTGGAGGCCCTGGGCTTCTCCCTGTCCGACTTCGGTTGTCCCGAGCCCCACCCCGACGACATCACCCAGATGGGCTACGAACACTACAGCCCGGGCCTGGGGCTGCTCGCCGAGCCGCTCGCGAGCCGCTACCCGGGCGTGCCGCTCCGGGTCACCGAGGCGGGCATCGCCACCACCACCGGCCGCCGGCGGGCGGAGAGCATCGTGCGCCAACTGGTGGGCCTGCACGCCGCCGTCGAGGCCGGACAGCCGGTGGACGGTTACATCCACTGGTCCCTGACCGACAACTTCGAGTGGGCGGAGGGGTTCCGGCCACGGTTCGGCCTGTGGTCGGTCGACTACGACACCTACGCGCGCACCGCCACCGACGGCGCCACGGTGCTCGGGCAGATCGCGGCCGAAAACGGCATCCGCCGCTCGGTGTACGAGGCCTACGGGGTGGGCGAGCACCTCTCGCCGGGCGAGTAGGCGCGTTACTCGGCGGATCTCCCCCGGAGTCCGCATGTGGCTGTTGTTGCTGGCCCTCGCCAACGCGCGCGAGATCGCCGGTGTCTCGATCCCCGACAGCGCCACCGTGGCCGGCCAGCCGGTGGTGCTCAACGGCGTGGGCCTGCGCGAGAAGTACTACATCGACATCTACGTGGGCGCGTTGTACCTGCCCGCCAAGACCAAGTCGTCCACCGACGCCATCGGCAAAGACGCGCCGAAGCGCATCACGATGCACTTCCTCTACAAGCAGGTCACCAAGGCGCAGTTGGTCGAGACCTTCAGCGAGGGCTTCGCCAAGACAGCGCCCCCGGCGGGCACCCCCGACCAGTTGTACGCCATGCTGTCCGACGTCAAGGCGGGCGACGAGATCGTGCTCGACTACGCTCCCGGGGCCGGCACCACCGTCAGCGTGCGCGGCAAGGCCCGCGGCACGGTGCCCGGCAAGGAGTTCATGGTCGCCCTGTGGACGGTGTTCCTCGGCAGTTCCCCCCCTACCGCCGCGCTGAAAGCCGGCATGCTCGGAGGTTGACATGATCCCGCTGCTCGCCCTGCTTGGCTGCGCCACGATGAAAGAACAGGCCGTCCGCGGCGCGATGGATCGCATCTGGAACCAGGGCGACCTCTCGGCCATCGACGAGTCCTACACGCCGGAGTTGGCCGAGGAGGTCAAGCGCTTCGTGGTGGAGAACCGCACCTTGTACCCCGACATCAACGTCACCATAGAACGGGTCACCACCCAGGGCAACATCTTTGTCACCGAGTGGACGGTGCGCGGCACCCACAAGGACCTGCACCTCCCCGTCACCCTGCGTGGCGTGTCGGTTCGTAAGTATGAAGGCGGGAAGTTCGTCGAGCAGACCATGACCTACGACCTCAAGAGCGTGTACGACCAACTCGGCTTCCGCGTGGTGCCCCCGGCGGGGGTGATGCCCTTCGACACGCCGGGCGCGGTAGGCGGCGAGGTGCTCAGCGCCGCGCCGATCGTCGACACCTCGCTCTTTGTCACCCCCTCGGGCAAGCTCGTCCACAAGGAGGTCACGATCCACGCCCCCCGGGCCGAGGTGTACCGGTTGCTCAGCACGGCGGCCGGGTGGAACACCTTCTTCGAGGTGGATGCCCGCATCGACCTGCGCGTGGGCGGCCCCTACGAGGTCCTCTTTGGCCCACCGGAGCTCGGGGAAGGTCACCGGGGCAGCGAGGGCTGCCAGGTGCTGGCGGCCGTGCCCGACCGGCTGCTGGTGTTCAGTTGGAGCGCGCCGCCGGACTTCCCCGAGGAGCGCGAGAAACGAACCGTGGTGGCCGTCACCCTCGCCGACACGGCCGACGGCGGCACGGCGCTGGTGCTGGATCACACGGGCTTCGGCCTCGGCGGCCGCTGGGACGAGGTGCACGCCTACTTCGACGTGGCCTGGGGCAAGGTGATCGAGGCCCTGGCCGCCAAGTTCCCGCCGCCCGCGCCGGCGCCCGCCAAGAAGCGGAAGTAGGTCGCCCTACTCCGGCTCGATCCCCGCGGCGCGGAGCTTCGCCGCGAGCCGGTCGGCGCGCAGGCGCTCGGTCTCGGCGCGCTGGCGCTCGGCGTCGGCGGTCTCCTCGCCGGTCCGGAGGATCGTGCCGTCGGGCCGCGCCCAGCGCAACCAGGTGCCACCCACCCCCTGGAAGCGGCCCTCCGCCCGGACCAGGCGCAGGTCCAGCAGGTCGGACCGGTACTCGCCGCGAGAATCGGGTTCGGCGGCGCGGTACGCCATCGTGTCGGGGTCGAGCTTGTAGCCCTCCAGCCGCTGGTCTTGGGGGTCGTAGAGGAAGTACTCCCGCACGTGCATCGCCCGCGCGTAGATCGTCATCTTCCGGCCGCGGTCCTCGGCCTCGGTGCTCTCCGAGAGCAACTCGATCACCAGGCTGGGGGCCCGCTCCTCCTCCCACACCACCCAGGAGAGCCGCTCCTCCTCGCGGGGCTGGGCGTCGAGGACCACGAAGAAGTCGGGGGCCCGGAAGTCGCGGGTGCGCGCCTGGAGCGTGCTGTAGTACACCCCCATGTCGGCGCCGATGTAGATGTCGGGGCGGTCGTGGAAGTGCAGGCGGAGGGTCTCACACAGCAGGTTCATCTGCTGGCGGTGGCGAGGCGAGTCCATCGGCGTGTCGTCTTCCCAGGGCAGCTCGGCCATCGTGGGCGGGAGCTCCGGGACACCGGGGTCGCGCGCGGCGGCGGGGTTGGACATGCCGACATCATACTCACTCGGGGCCAGAGCGTACACACGCCGGCCGGCCGGGCGTCGCTGAAGGGATTCGAGCGGCTTCCTCGCCCCGCGTCGCCCTACTCCGGCTCGATGCCCGCGGCGCGGAGCTTCGCCGCGAGCCGGTCGGCGCGCAGGCGCTCGGCCTCGGCGCGCTGGCGCTCGGCGTCGGCGCGCAGGCGCTCGGTCTCGGCGCGCTGGCGCTCGGTCTCGGCGCGCTGGCGCTCGGCCTGGGCGAGCTCTTGCCCGGTGGGCAACAAGGTGCCGTCGGGTAGCGCCCACCGTAGCCAGCGATCCACCCGGTTGCCGTAGCGCCCCTCGGCAACCCGGAGGCGCAAGCCCAGGCCATCGGCGGCAACGCTCCCGTCGGGCAGGCTCGGTCGGGCCTCGTACTTGCCATCGACGAGCACGTAGGCCTCCAGCCGCAGGTCGTGCGGGTCGAACAGGTAGTACTCCTGGACCTTCAGCGCCCGGGCGTAGATCGTCATCTTCCGGCCGCGGTCGGTCGCCTCGGTCCCGGGCGACAACAGCTCGATCACCAGGTCCGGGGCGCGCTCTTCCTCCCACACCACCCAGGAGAGCCGCGGCTCGGCCCGGGGCTGCGCGTCGAGCACCACGAAGAAGTCGGGGGCGCGGAACTCGTTCTTCACCGCCTGCAACGTGGTGTAGTAGATCCCCATGTTGCCACCGACGAACACGCTGGGATCCTCGCCCAGGTGCAGCCGCAGCGACTCGACGAGGAGGTACATCTGGTCGCGGTGTTTCTCGGATTCCATGGGCTCGCCGTCGTCGTAGGGCAACTCCGCCATGCTCGGCGGGACGGCCGGCGCCCAGGGGTCGGGGAGGTTGGCGGTGGAAGACATCACGCGCAGTATAGCCACGCTGGGCTCAGAGCGTACACCCCGGGTCGGTCCAGGCCTCGCCCAGCAGCAACTCGCCGACCTCCCCGCGTTCTCGCTGCCAGAAGCAGAGCGTGTGGGCGTTGTAGAGGTAGCCGTAGTCGTAGAGAGTGGGGTTGTCGGCCCGTTCCACCAGGCGCTCGGCCAGGGGGTCGTGGAAGGCTTCGAAACGGCGCTCGACGATCGCCGCCGCTTCTTCGAGGCGGGCGTCGGCCTCGGCCAGGGCGCCGCTAGTCTCCCCACCGTAGGCGGCGGCGTACATGGCGCCGTAGAGGTAGCTGACATACTCCGCGCGGACGCTGTTCATCCGTAGCCCGTCGCTGATCTCGTTGGACCAGCGTTCGTCGCCCACCACGCCCTCCGCCAACTCACCCTGCGCCACGCCGAAGAGCGCGAGCGGAGCCAGCACGCTGGCACCGAAGGCCTCGCGCTGCTCCTCGTCCATCTCCAGCAGCTCCTCGAACATCACCCGCCGCGGCTGTGACACGATGTCGAGGCCCTCGCCCACGTCCATCGCGATGTCGCGACCGGCCACGTAGGGCGCCAGTCGCTGCCGCACCAGGGCCTCGTACTGGTCGTTCCCCGCGGCGACGACCGTGGCTGCAAGCTCCTGGTCGGCGAGCAACTGCCCGGGTAGTTCCTCCCACGATGCCGGGAGGGTGTAGCTCATGCGCAGGGCCGCCGCGTCGTTCTGGGCGTAGCCCCACTCCCAGCCCGACTCGAAGATGACATGGTCCCGGAGCGACAGGCCCTTTTGCCCGAGCTGGTCCAGGTCGTACCAGCGACTGTACATATACACCGGCAGGTAGGTGGGGACAGAGTTGTCGAAGGCCACCCAGTAGGCGGTCTCCGGGTGGTAGCCTACGGCCTCGCCCGCGGTGAGCTTCGATTCCAGGAAGTCCCGGTGGTCCGCGAAGTCGTCGAGTCCGTAGGCCCCGCCGGCGTCGTCGTAGAGGTTGTAGTACATCACCGAGTGCACCCAGGGCGTGATCGGGCGGTCGGCGAACTGCACCAGGAAGTAGTACGACAAGGTCTGGCCCTGGTACTCCACCTGCACTTCCTCGTTGCCGCCCACGTGGATGGTCGCGGTCATCTCCACGCCGGGGGCCACCGCCTGGAGCTCGTCGTAGGCCAGTTCCACCCGGCTGATGAACACCTCGGGCTCCGCCGAGAAGAACTCGCCAAACGAGAGGCTCACCGTGTCCCATGCGATGCCGCTCATCGCGACCGGCCAGCGCTCGCGCAGGGCCAGGGTGTCTTCTTCGGTGGTGCCCTCGTCGTCGATGAGGTCGTAGGCTTCCTGGAGGTTCGACATGCCGAAGAGTTGCACGCCGATGCCGGCCGTCATGCCCCGGCGGTGGGCGGCATCGACGACCTGCGCGGTGGTCACCCGCCAGGGGTCGGCGTAGGCGGGACTCTCGGCGATGTCGTCGAGGCCCGGCCACTGCACGTGGTTCCCGCGATTTCGGACAATCCAGTCGAGCATGAACCGCGAGCGCTCCACGTCGGGACTGCCCCACAGGTCGAACATCGCCTCGGTGGGGTGCAGGGTGTGCAGGTGTAGCCCGCGGCGGGCGATCTCGGGCGTGTTGTCGAGGCCGAAGCCCGCGTCGTCCCGCAGGCTGGGTGCCTCGGGCACCTCGGTGTCGAAGGGGTGGGCGAAACGCCACCCGTGCCCCTCCATGAGCGCGGCGATGCCGTACAGCGCCCCCGCTGTCCCCCCGGCGCGCACGCGGAAGGTGTCGCCCTCGGCGTCTACCCGGAAACACTCGTCGCAGCGGTCGTCGAGTTCCAGCACCGCGACCACCTCGCCGCTCACGCGGCCGTCGATGGCATCGCCGATGGCCAGCGCCACCGGGTGGGGCAGCGAACCCGCGTGCTCCGCCACCACGGGAAAGAGCGTTTCCGGCATGTACAATGCCAGGGGCGCCAACTCTGGCGCCACGCACGCCAGGAGCAGCATCACTTCTTCTTGTTTTCCTTCTCGAGCCACTTCCGCAGCGGCTCGAAGTAGGCCACCATCGCGCGGGTGCTGAGTTCCTCGCCGGTGGCGTCCTTCAGGACCTTGCGCCAGTCCTCCGTGGCACCCTTCTCGAGGATGCCCTTGATGAAGTCGCCCGTGGCCTTGCTGCCGTAGTAGTTGCAGTCGTGGGGGTCCTGCTTCAGGATCTTGCGGGCCACGTGCTCGTGCAACTGGTACTTGATCACCGTGGCCAGGGCGTAGTCGTAGTACTGCGCGGGGTCGTCGTTGATGTGGGTCTTGGTGCAGGCGTCGCAGAGCGCGGGATCGGTGAGCCGCGCGGCGTCGGGCACGACGATGCCCTGGTACTGCGAGACGATCTCCCACCAGCGTTTCTGCCACTGGTCCGCGGGGAGATCCTTCTCGTAGAGCTCGTACTCGAAGCGGCTCATCGTCCCGGTGGCGAAGGGCACGAAGGCCACCGTCTGTTCCAGGGCTTCCGCCAGCAGGGTTTGCGTGGGGTCGCTCTTGTGTTTCTTCGGCAGCACGCCCACCTGTTTTAGGTAACTCGGCTGGAAGGCGGCCACGTTGGCGAGTTCGCCGATACCCTCGTGGAAGGCGCGGTTCGCGCCCTTCCGCAAGGTGAGCGGCACCTCGGGGCGCGTGTAGGCCACGTAGTAGTAGATGTGGCCCAACTCGTGGTGGGAGGTGCCGAACCACTGGCTGTCGGGTTTCACGCTCATCAGGGAGCGGATGTCCTGGCCGAGGTCCAGGTGCCAGGCCGAGGCGTGGCTGTTCTTGTGACGGCTCTGTCCCTCCGGCACCGGGTACAAGTCGGACTTGTCCCAGAACGACTGGGGCAGCTTCGGGAAGCCCATCGACACGTAGAACTCTTCCGAAGACTGCACGATCCACTCGGGCGTCTTGTCGGCGAAGTACGGGTCCAGGTTCGCGCTCTGCACCAGGCCGCCCCACTCCTGGCCCCAGCGGTTGGGCAGCCAGTGGGCGGGGATGTCGCCCTCGGGAACCGGCTGGCCGTACTTCTTCGCCAGTTGGTGCTTGGTCCAGGTGTGTAGCTCCTTGTAGAGCGGGGCCATGTCGCGGTTGAGTTGGTCCAGGAGCGTCATCATCTCGTCGGCGCTCATGCCGTACTCCGACACCTGGTAGCCGAAGTAGGAGCTGTAGCCGCTGGCGCGGGCGACGCCGTTGCGGAGTTGACGCAAGTCGCCGAGGCCGGCCTTCAGCGGCACCCCGATCTCCTTGGAAGCCGTCCACACCGCCAGCCGCTTGGCGGCGTCGGTTTCCGACTGCAACATCGCGTCGATGTCGTTCGCCGCGAGCGGCTTCGCACACTTGCCGTCTGGCCCCCGGGCGTCCATGCAGTACTCGAAGGCGTCTTGCAGGGCGCCCTGCTTCGCCTCGGCGGCGATGCGGTCGTTGACCAGCTTCACCTGGTCGCCGGGCGCGTCGCCGGCCATGTAGAGGATGGCGTCGAGCTGCCGGAGTTGCAGCGGGGTGATCTCCTTCTCCCGGGCGCGCCAGGCCCGCGCGGTGGCGATGAGCTTGGGGTCGCCCACGAACGCGGCAGTGGCTTGCGAGGCGGCCTCGCGACGCCCGGTGTTCTGGTCGCTCACGTTGGTGGAGGCGTCCCACGAGGCGTTCGCGTCGAGGGTGTAGAGCCGCGAGAGCAGCGAGTCGTAGAGGTCGAGGAACGACTGGGCGTCGTCCGCGGAGGCCATCGAGGCGAGGAGGATGAGCATGCCGCGCGGCTATCCCGCCCGGCGGGCCGGGGGCCCAACCCCGCAGATCATCGACCCGAGCTACGGTACCCGGCCCGACTGCGTCCCCGCGCCCACCCACCGGAGAACCACCATGACCGGCAAACAACACCTCAGCCTCCTCACTCAGGCCGTCGGCGCGTGGCTGGCCTTCTGGATCGTAGGACTGCCCAGGTACTACCAGCAGTACCCGCCGGAGCTGATGGGTGTGCTGTCGGTGCTGCTCTCGGTGGCCATCTCGGCGTGGGCGGTGTGGGTGCTGCTGCCGGTGGCCCCGGCGCGGCGCTACGCCCACGCGTTCTGGTACGCCTTGTACTTCTCGCTGCCGCTGGCCGTGCTCGACACCCTCTACTGTGGCGTGTACCTCGGCCGCGGGCACCAGTACCTCGTGGAGTACTGGTACCTGACGGTGTTCTACGCTTCGCTGTGGCTCACGACGTACCCCACGGCGTGGCTGCTCAACCGCGTCGCGAGCCGGTAGGCCCGGCGCGGCGAGCAGCCCGCTTCTCCTCTAGTAGCGGTAGTGCTCGGCCTTGTACGGCCCGTTCACTGTCACGCCGATGTAGGCGGCCTGTTCCTCGGTGAGCGTGGTGAGCTTCACGTCGAACTTGCCGAGGTGGAGCCGCGCCACCTTCTCGTCGAGGTGCTTGGGCAGGGTCACCACCGTGGGCTTCTTGCCGCCGGGGTGCGCCACCTGGTTCACGCCGTAGTTCTCGGCGCTCTTGTGCAGCTCGATCTGCGCGATGGTCTGGTTGGTGAAGCTGGCGCTCATCACGAGGCTCGGGTGCCCGGTGGCGCAGCCGAGGTTCACCAGCCGGCCCTCGGCGAGGATGATGATGCTGCGGCCGGTTTGTTTGAAACGCCACTCCGCCACCTGGGGCTTGATGTCGATCTTCTCCACGAGCCCCTGGGCGCGCATCTTGTCGAGTCCCGCCATGTCGATCTCGTTGTCGAAGTGGCCGATGTTGCACACGATGGCGTTGTTCTTCATCTTGACCATGTGGTCGTGGGTGA
>CAYHRZ010000073.1:0-6333 GCA_964359125.1 uncultured Klebsiella sp.
CACCCCCCCGCCCGCGGGGGCGGCCGGGGCCCCCCCCCCCGCCCCCCCGCCCCCGCGGGGGGGGGTGGGGCCGGGGGAGGGGGCCTGCATAAATCTCCCCCTCCACTTCAACTTCACCGCCCCCGGTTCCGCCCAGGACTTCGTCCGCGGGGTGATCCAGAGCCGCCTCGCCCACCCGGGCGTCACCCTGTCGCTACGGGTTCCCCCGGGGGCCGACGACCACGCCCTGGGCGTCGCCCAGGTGGCCCTGGCCGCCGGCGTCGACGAGATCGAACTGCACGACGGGTCCATGCTCGCCGACGTGGAGCACCACGTCCGCGCGGCGGGCCTCGAGCCGGGGCAGGCCGGGTGATCGTCCCGGGCCTGGTGAACGCGCACGTCCACCTGGAGATTCCCCGGGTGGCCACGCCGCGCCAGCAGGGCTTCCGGGCGTGGGTGTCGGCCTTGAAGGCGGGGGAGCCAGCCTCGCGCGCCACATTCGACACCAACCTCGCGACCGCGCGGGCCCTGGGCACGGCCGCGGTGGTGGATGTCAGCAACCGAGGCTTCGTGGGCGACCTTCCCGGCCTGTACCAGCACGAGTTCTACGGCATCGACCAGGAGCCCGCGCTCCCCCCGCGAGCCATCCCCCACGCGCCCTTCTCTACCGCCGCGGCCACGATCGTCGGCTGCGCCCGGCTGGCCGAGGCCGAGGGTCGCGCCTGGTCCATGCACTGCGACGAGGACCCCGACGAGCGCACCTTCGTCGCCACCGGCACCGGGCCGTGGGCCGACTCCATGCGCGCTGGCGGTCGCGACCTGTCGCGCTTCGTCCCGTTCCCCGGCACCCCGGTGGCCTACCTCGACCACCTCGGCGTGGTCTCGCCGCGGACCCTGCTCGTGCACTGCGTGCTCACCGGCCCGGCGGACCTCGACACCATCGCGCGGCGCGGCGCGGCCATCGCCGTCTGCCCGCGTTCCAACCTGCACATCACCGGGCGCCTGCCCGACGTGCCGGCGATGCTCGGCCGCGGCATACCGGTGTGTATCGGCACCGACTCCCTCTCCAGCACGCCCGACCTGGACTTGCTCGGCGAGGTGGTGGCGCTCCGCGAAGCCTTCCCCGAGGTGCCGCTGCTCACCTGGCTCGACGCCCTGACCACCACGCCCCGGCGCTGGCTGGGGCTCGCGGCGGTGCCCTCGCTCGAACTGTCAGCGAATAGCCTCGATGAACTGTTCTCGGGGGCGCCGGTGCAGCGGCGGTGGGTGGCATGAACGCGATCCTCGCCTACGGCCGGATGATCAAGTTCTCCCACTCGATCTTCGCCATGCCCTTCGCGCTGGCCAGCGCGTGGCTGGCGTCGCGACAGTCGCCGCTGTCCCCCGGGGGCTGGGCGCTGGTCGTGGTGTGCATGGTGTCGGCCCGGTCGGCAGCCATGGGCTTCAACCGGCTGGTGGATCGCCGGTTCGACGCCGCCAACCCCCGCACGTCGATCCGGGAGATTCCCAGCGGGCAGATCTCGGTGGGCGCCGCCCGCGCCTTCGTGGCGCTGAGCGCGGGGGTGTTCGTGGCCGCCGCCTCCTGGCTGCATCCACTGTGCGGTTACCTCAGCCCCGTGGCGCTGCTGGTGGTGTGCGGGTACTCCTACGCCAAGCGATTCACGTCGCTGGTGCACCTCTGGCTAGGCGCGGCCCTGGGCCTGGCCCCGGTGGCGACGTGGATCGCGGTGACCGGCACGGTGAGCACCGCGGCGCTGGTCCTCGCCGGCGCGGTGGCCACCTGGGTGGCTGGCTTCGACATCCTCTACTCGTTGCAAGACGAGGACTTCGACCGGGGACAGGGCCTCCGCAGCGTCCCAGCCGCCCTGGGACAGACGGGCGCCTTGTGGGTGAGCGGCGGCCTGCACCTTTTGACGGCGGCGCTGCTGGCCGCGTTGCCCTCGGTGGTGACGTTGACTTGGCCCTACTGGGTGGGCGTGGGCGTGATCACCGTGGTGCTGGCGTACGAACACTGGCTGGTTCGACCCGGCGACCTGTCCAAGATCGACAAGGCCTTCTTCGACCTCAACGGCTATGTCTCGCTGGTATTCCTCGCCGGGGTGTTGCTGGGGTGAGCGGGGCGGTTGAAGTCGCGTCAGGCCTAGCCGAGCGGGAAAGCCGGCCCTGTCGCCCGGTGCTACGCTCGTCCATGCCCCTGCTCCTCCTCCTCGCCTGTCCCGACGACACCGACACGAGCAAGGCCGCCGACACCGGCGACCCGGCCGCCTGCGACCCCGCCGTGGCCAACGTCCGCGGGGTGATCGTCCCCGAGGACTGCACCGACCTGCCCGGGACCATCGAGATCTGGACGGTCGGCAGCGCCGGCGAGCCCTGCTACGAACAGTGGATGGGAGGGGACTCGGCCGGGGGCGACGAGGACTGGGAAGAGTGGCGCGGCGACATGGTCGACGAGGCCCCGGTGTCGGCGGCCGGGCGCTTCTCCGCCCAGGCCGGTGCGGGCCCCCGCGTGGCGTTTGCCGACTGGGGCTGCTACGCCTGCGCCGAGTTCGTGGCCGTCGACGACGCCTGCGTGGATGTGGAGTTGGAAGGGCAGGAGATCGTCTCCTCCGACGCCCCCAACGTGTACCTCTACCCCGAGGTCGCGACAGATGTGACGGTGCGCGTGGGGCGCCCGGCGGCGATCACCGCCTCGTCGCCACCCTACCCGCGCGGCGGCTGGACGGTGCGCGCCGAGCCCAGCGGGTTGTTGCACACTCGGCAGGGGCAACACGACTACCTCTTCTACGAGTTGCTTACCACCGAGGCCGACTACCAGTTCGAGGAAGGCTGGTGTGTGCCGGGCCCCATGGCCCAGGCCACGGTGGAAGACGCGCTGCTGGACCTCGGCTTCACCGGCGAAGAACTCGAGGACTTCCGCGACTACTGGGACGCGGCCTGGCCGAGCGGGCACCAGGTGGGCGTGTACCCCCAGTTCGACTTGCCGCGGCTCGACATCGACCCCGCCCCCGACACGCTGTTGCGCGCGTGGTTCGTGGTCGCCGAGGGCTGCGAGGCGGAGCGCCTCCCCGAGCTAGCCGTCACCGAGCGCGTGGGCTTCGTCGCCACCGAGTGGGGGGTGGCGGTGGCGCCGTCGCTGCCCCGCGTCGACGGCTGGTTCGCGGAGCACGGCACGCTCGGACAGACCGGGCGCTGAGCGCCCACCCGGACCCACCGGGCGCCGCTCGCTCACTTCGCCGCCGCCGCCTCCTCTTCGGGTTCGACCGGCGCCGGGACACGACTGGCCACGCCGGGGACGCCGGGGACGACGGGGACGCCGAGCAGCCCCAGTCCCGCCAGGACGACCAGGCCGCCCAGGACCATCGCGCCCGTGACGTGCTCGCCGCCGAACCACACCCCGAGCCCGATGGCCACCAGCGGGTTCACCAGCGCGTAGCTCCCCGCCACCGGCGCGGAGGCGACGCGGACCAGCCACGCGAAAACCGTGCCGCCCACCACCGACCCGGCCAGGACCAGCCACGCCAGCGCACCGAGCGCGTGGGGCGACAGCACCACGAGGCGGTCGCCGAGGGCGAATCCCACGGCCAGCGAAGTCGCGCCGCCGACACCGATGGCCATCCCCATCGCCAGCGAGGGATCCCGCGGCAACGACGGCGAGCGCAACAACACCGACCCCAGGGCCCAGCCGCTGGACGCCACCACCAGGAGCGCCACCGCCCCGCCACCGGACCACTCGGCGCCGACCAGGAGCCCCACGCCCACCGCGCCGAGGGCGCAGCCCAGGAGGTGTACCGCCCTCGGCCTCGTGCCCTCGATGCGCCACGTCCACAGCACCAGCTGGGCCGGGATCGAGGCGAGCACCAGCGCAGCGAGCCCGCTCGACACCGTCTGCTGTGCCACGGCCACCAGCGAAGTCCCGCCGAGGACCAGCGGGGTGCCGGCCTTCGCGGCGGCCACCCACGCCGCGCGAGCCGGCAGCGGGCGGCCCCGCGCGAGGGCGATCCCGACCAGGATCGCGCCCGCCAGGGCACACCGGAGCCCCGCGCCGAGCAGGCCGGGGACCTCCATCACCAGCAGGCGGTTGGCGAGGTAGGTCGAGCCCCAGACCAGGTAGAGCGTGAGGAGGGCGAGGGGCAGGCGGAGGTTTTTCACCCCGCCAACGTGCCCACCTGGCGTTGTGCCCAACAGTGGCAGTTTTGCAGAACTGTCATGGATACAGATTGCATCCACCTCGGGATAGGGTACAGTTTCGCATGGCACTCTACGAGGAAGTCGCGAGCCGGATGCAGCAACTGGTCGAGTCGGAGACCTGGAGAGCCGGGCAGCGGCTCCCCTCGGTCCGAGAGTTGCACCGCGACTGGGGGGTGAGCGTCAACACGGTGGTCGAGGCCTACCGCCTGCTCGAGGACCGCGGCGTGCTCGAGGCCCGCCCGCAGTCGGGACACTACGTCCGCGCCCAGGCGCACGCCCCCGTCCCGGCGGTGCGTAGGCCCGGCCCCCGGCTCGACGTCGCCAACCTGATGATGCGGGTCACCATGCGCGCCGGCGCGGAGGGCCGGGTGGGCCTGGGCTGCGGCCTGCCGGACCCGGCGCACCTCCCCCTCGACGAGTTGGACCGGGTCACGCGGCACATCCTGCGCGACTCCGCGCTCGCCCACGCCTACATCCACGCCCCCGGGCTGGAGCGCCTGCGGCGGGCGCTCTGCCAGAAACTGGTCGCGGCCGGCTGTGCGCTCGCCCCCGACGACCTCGTCGTCACCGCAGGTTGCCAGGAGGCCCTCGACCTCTGCTTCCGCACCCTCTGCCAGCCGGGCGACGCGGTGGCGGTGGAGTCGCCCTGCTACTTCGGCCAGCTCGAGATCCTACGCGCGCAGGGGCTGGTCGCCGTGGAGGTGCCCTGCGACGCCGTCACCGGCCTGGACCTCGACGCGCTCGCGGTGGTGCTGCCGCGGGTGAAGGTGGTCGCCACCTCGCCGAACTACAACAACCCCCTCGGCTCGCTGGTGCCCGACGACCGCAAGCGTGCGCTGGTCGCGATGTGCGCGGCCGCGGGCGTCCCGGTGGTGGAAGACGACGCCAACGGCGACCTGGGCTTCGACGGCCAACGGCCCACCTCGCTCAAGGCCTACGACGACACCGACAACGTGCTGAGCTGCGGCACACTCAGCAAGACGTTGAGCCCCGGGCTGCGCATCGGCTGGGTGGCCGGCGGCCGGTGGACGGGAGAGCTCGCCCGGCGCAAGATGGTGGCGAGCCTGGCCTGCGCCTCGCTGCCGCAACTGGCGGCAGCGGAGTTCCTCGACAGCGGGAGCTACGAGCGCCACCTGCGCCGCCTGCGCCGCGGCTACGCCGACCACGTCGCGCGGGCCCGGAGCGCCGTCGCCCGCCACTTCCCCGAGGGCACGCGGGTGAGCCGCCCGCAAGGCGGGCAGTTCGTCTGGGTGGAGCTCCCCCGCGGCGACGCGCTGGCGCTGTTCGAGCGGGCGTGGGACGAGGGCATCAGCATCTCGCCGGGGCCGATGTTCTCGGCTTCCGGCGCCCACGGTCACTGCCTGCGGCTGAACGCCACCGGCGTGGGCATGGCCGGGCTGGAACCGGCCGTCCGACGGCTCGGCCAGCTCGCCTGAGCGCTGGGCGGGGAAGCCACGGGCAGCGGTGGCCGCGACCTACGACGCCGGCGGGTCTTCCACCAGCGTCAGCAGCAGCGCGCCCTTGGCGACGGTCTCGCCGGTACGCGCGTGGACGGACACCACCCGCCCGGCGTTGCGGCTCGACAACGTCTCGATCTCGTGGTCCCCCTCCACCACCACGAGGCGCTGGGTGGCGTACACCCGCTGCTCGGCGCGGACGAGGACCTCCACCTCGCCGTCGAAGTTGGCGCGGACTTTCACCTCGTGGGCACGGTTGGGGAGCATGGCGGGACCGGGGAGGGCGCTGCCCTAGCGCGGCGACGCGCCCGGGGCCGCGAGCGCGTGGGGAGGCCGAGGGGTCGACGCGCGGCCTCCGTGCCCCGGCCTCGACGCGCTCGCCGCGCGGGACTCGCCCGTGTCCCGGTATTCTGAGTCGATGTGGTTCCTTGCCTGGGGCGCCTGCGCACCCGCCCCCCCTGAGCGCCCCACGCTCGGCGCGGCGACGGGCGACACCGGCACGCCGACGCACGACACGGTGACGGACGACACGGCGACGGACGACACGGCGACGGACGACACGGACACGGGGTCAGGATGCGTGGCCACGGTCGAGACATGCAACGCGCTCGACGACGACTGCGACGGGCTCGTGGACGAGGAGGCCTCCGACGCTTCGACCTGGTACGCGGACGCAGACGGAGACGGCTGGGGTGACGATGCCACGGCG
>CAYHRZ010000073.1:6343-14720 GCA_964359125.1 uncultured Klebsiella sp.
GCGACGATTGCGACGACACGGATGCGCTGGTGGTGACGCGATGCGGCGGCACCGTGCTCGGGGAGGCGGACGCCGTCCTCGCCGGGACTCCCGTGGAGCGCGTGTTCTACTCGGCGAACCTGCTTGATGGCGCCGAGACTATCGTGACCGCGACCGGGCTGACCTGGTACCAGGAAGGCGCGGTCTCGGGCGACGCCATCGTGGGCGCCGCGCACCTCGCCGTGTTCGAGTACCCCGACGCCACCGAGACCGTCGGCGCGCCCGTGGTGCTCGGAGACGGGACCGTCGAGCCGGTGCTCGTCGCCGACATCGACGGTGACGGCGCGGACGATCTGCTCGTCGCCACCTGGGCCGGCGCGGTCGGCGTGGACGGGGGCGATGGCTGGGTGCCGACCGTCGGCTCCGCCACGCTCTCGCTGCTCCCGGGGCCGCTCGCGCCCGGTGGGCCGCTGCCCGCAGCCACCTGGCTGGCGGAGCTCTCGGACACGGTGGAAGACGCCACCGTGGCGGCCCGCCTTGGCCCCAGCCTGACCGGCGCCGCCGGCGAGGAGCTGTTCGCGGCGGAGTACATGGGGATCCACACGATCGACCCGTCTACCGGCGCGTCGACCGAACGCCTGCACACGGCGGCGCACGTGTGGAGCTTCGTGGCGGACGACCTCGACGGGGACGGGAACGGGGACCTTGTTTGGATCGAACACGACGAGGTGAAGATCCACCTCGGCCCGTGGACCGCGGACCCGCGGAGCGGCAGCGACGAGGACGTCGCCTGGAGCACCGAGGGCTTCGGTTCGACGGCGGTCCACTCGGGCGACTTCGACGAGGACGGCACCCCGGAGCTCGTGTTTGTGGAGCGTGACGGCGTCTACCTGCTGCCGGCCGCGGGCGGCGGAGCGGCGGCGAGCTCAGGCGCGCCGCACCTCGCGATGCGTGACGGGGACGCCCTCTCCAGGGTCTTCTTGGCCGTGGGCGACACCGACAGCGACGGCGCCGCGGACCTCCTCGTCGGCGACTGGAACGCCGGCGGGAACGCGGGCGACCTCTGGGCCGTCCTCGGGCCGATCGCGGGGACGATCGAGCTGGACGAAGCGGACGCGCGGGTGTCCGGCGAGGGAGGTGACGAGCTCGGGAGCGGCGTCGCGTTCGGATCGCCCGGGGATATCCTCGCCGGAGCGTCGGGTCCGGGCGAGGTGCGGATCTGGTCGTTGCCCGAGTGACAGACGGCGCCGACGTCGCCGCGAAGTTGCGCGGACGTGGAGAGGCCCGGTGCCCCTGGCTCGCCGACCCTTGCAGGTGACCGGCCAACATCACGCACCGTTTCGCGAACGGCGGCCGCAGCCCGCCTCCCCGCCGCGAAGCCAGCCCCCGTCGGCCAGCGTTCAAACTATGCTTTCACCTACCATGATCCGTTCGGCCCGCCATCGGGTGCTTGCCCGCGAAACTGTGGATGGTGGGGGAGCGCCGCCATCCGGTGGCCGCATCGCGGCCTTCAACCGCGGGCGAGATAGACTTCGGCGAGGAGTACCGCGGATGCGCCCGAAGCTCTGGGAAGACACTTCGCCGGCCGCGGAGCGCGTGTTGATCGAGGGCTACCGCCGCATGTCGCCCGCCCGAAAGGTGAGCCAGGTGGCGTGGCTGACTCTGGCGGTTCAACAGCTCGCCCTTGCCCGCCTCCGGGCAGAGTGCCCAGACGCCTCGGACGACGCGCTGCGCGTCAAGCTTGCGGCGCTCTGGCTCCCCGACGAACTGCTGAAACGCGTGCTCGCCTACGAACGCGCGCCCGCCGCGTAGGGGGTCACCTTGCTCGCGGAGCCCATCCAGGTCGCCCTGAAGGTCGGCGGCACCCTCGACGCGCTGGGCATCCCGTGGACCGTCGGAGGCAGCGTCGCGAGTTCCATCCACGGCGTGCCGCGCGCCACGCAGGACATCGATCTGGTCGCCGAGATCCGACGCATACACGCGAAGCCGCTCACCGATGCCTTGGAGGCGGAGTTCTACGTGGACCATGACGCGATCCTCGACGCGGTGCTGCGGAGAGCTTCATTCAACCTCGTCCACCTCGACACCATGACGAAGGTGGACATCTTCGTCCCGAAGGGGGACCCGCTCTCCACCGCGCAGTTCCGTCGCCGCCAGCTGGTTCAGGTGGGCGCGGGGCCAGCCGAATCGCTCCCAGTACTCAGCGCGGAAGACGTCATCCTGCAAAAGCTACGCTGGTACGAAGCTGGGCAGCGGGTCTCGGAGAGGCAGTGGCGAGACGTTCTCGGCGTACTCAAGGTGCGCGCTGGGGCACTCGACGAGGGCTACCTCCAGCAGCAAGCGACGGACGCCGGGCTCGGCGACCTTCTCCGACAGGCCCTGGACGACTCCAAGGCGTAACGATCGTTTGCGGCACTTGAGCGCCCGTTTCGCGGATCAGCGCCTCGGGTCCACCGCAGTCCGCGAAACCGTCGATGGCCGCCCCTCGTTCAACCTATGCTTTCGACTACCATGAACCCGCAGGCCCGCCATACGGTTCATGTCGACAATGGAGCATCGAGATCAGGGACGAGGGGGTGCGGCGGCCGAAATGTCGCGCTGAAGCTGCGTTGTAGGGCGACATGGTGCGCCCCGTGCCGGTGACCGGCGTGTTCATCGGACGCTCCCCGCGAGCCACGCGGCGCCGGCGGCGGTCAGCCGGTAGCGCTGCTTGCTGCTCCGGGGCTTGTGGGGCAGCGTCATCTCGATGACGCCGGCGGCCAGCGCCGGCTTGACGTAGAGCTCGCGGACGTGGTCGGGATCGCGCAGCGCGAGCGCGAGTTGCAGTTCAGCCCGGCTACGCTCCCCGTGCAGCACGCCGAGCAGGCGAGCGACTTCCGGGGTCACTTCCGGGGTGACTGTTTCAGCAGCTTTCTCCTCCACTTGCTCTGCCTGACCGCTGACTTCCGGAGTCACTTCCGGGGTCGCCACCCCCGAAGCTGCCTTGGGGTGGATCGGTAGCGTCACCAGGAAGTAGCGATGACCCTCCTCGTCGAACTCGAAGATCGGAGGTGGGGAGCCGTTCTCCCTCATCGCGCCGATGATCTTGGAGATCCCGGTGCCACGCCCCTCGGTCAGCTCCAGCTCCTTGAGCATCTCCCCGATGCGGCGGTTGCGGTAGCGACGCGGCAGGGCTCGCCCGGCACGGAGCGCTTCGAGCTTCACCGAGCGATCGGGGCCCGGGTAGCTCATCACGGACAGCTCCTCCCGACTAATACGCACCTCGACCGGGTCGCGTTCGTCGTAAGCCCGGTGGTACATGGCGTTGACGAGCGCTTCCTCGATCGCGTCGAGTGGGAAGTTGGCGACGCGGTCGGCCTCGGGGCGGTCCTTGTGCTTGATCACGGTCACCGACAGGTAGTTGCGCTCGATGAAGTCCAGTACCTCACGGATGATTCGGTGGATGGGGCCCCGGAATTCCTTCTCCGTGAAGTGGCTCGCTCCCGGCCCTTCCGGGAACCACACCACGTCGATCTGCGTGCCCGGGAAGAACCGGTGAGGCTCGGGATTGAAGAAGAGCAACCCGACGTTCAGCGGGAATGGAGACTCGGAGCTGCCTGCGACGACGTGCATCAAGCGCCCCAGCTCCACGAGCGGCAGCGTCGCCGCTGGGCCAGCCAGATCGCTGCCTACCTCCTCCAGAAACGAGATCATGAGCTTCCGGTCGAGGTCGTCGACCGTTGCGCGCTGGTTCACCCGGTCGTCGAAGGGCACGGTGGCGGCGAGGGACATCAACTCCGCCTCGTCCGCGCCCTTCGCGACGACCGTGCTGGACCCCTTCCGGATGAACCAGCCGAACTCGCGGTCGTCCTTCGCGAGCGTCGACCGGGCGCGGTACGGGCGCGTCTGGCCGCCGGGTGCCCAGAGAACGAGGATCTGGCGGCCATCGATCTCGTACGGGGCGGCGATCGGGTGGTAACTGGGCTTCAGGGCGCTATGGCCGAGGTTCAGCAGCTCCTTCTGGATGCGATCGAGGCTCTCGGGGGGCAGTCCCACGGGCGGGAGCACCGGTCGCCCGTTCTGCTCGGCCACCCCGATGACGATGTAGCCGCCGCCGAGGTTGTGGAAGTCGTTGGCGAACGCGCAGAGCGTGTGGATCACGGGGAGCGGGTTCCACCCGGCCTTCAGCTCTAGGCGCTCCCATTCGACGGTCTTGCCGTTCAGGAGGTCGGTGATGTCGAGAGGAAGGGGCATCAGAGCGCTCTCTCGTCAGAAAGGTGGCCTTTGGCCATCGCTTCCCCAAGGTCATCCACGAGGGGGTGAGGCGGCCGAAACGCCGCACTGAAGCTTCGATGTAGCCCACGCGCTACCCGCATCGGACGTAAACCACGGTAGCCATGCTGGAGGCGGCGTGGCACCCCCAGCGGCGTCGCATGATCTCGGTAGCCTGCTCCAGCGGGGGTCAACCGTCCGGAACGGGGCTGCGAATTGCTACAAGTGCTTCTTTGGGAGCCAACGCCGGACAACTCGAGCGCCTGAAGCCCCTGGGATCTCGGGTTGCAATGAACTGGCAGCCAGACTCTGTCGCAGAAGCGGCGCAAACCGCGTCTTCGAAATCCGACCAACCAAGGGCCAGCGCGGACTCGAGGACGCCCGCGTCGAGGGGTGCCACCGTGAAGACGGAAAGGACAGCGGCGACGCAGCGGTCTCCGAACTCACGCCCTCCCGAGCGGGAGGCGAGGTCGTGCAGGGTCGTCGCGCAGTGGGCCGCGAGCAGGCCCTCGGCTTCTCCCGTCTCCACCGCGGCCCACAGCGCCGCGGACGCCTCCGCGTACGGCGCGCGATCCAGCAGGACGTCCAGGACGACGTTCAGATCGACGAGCACGCGACGTTTCACGTGTACTTGTCAACCTCGTGCCGACGGTGGTCCTCGACGCCGACGACACGCATCGAACCGCGCAACCGATTGAGTACCGGTGCGCTCGACGCCGTCGGCGAGGCGACGATCGCCGCCAAGTAGTCTTCCACGAGCTGCGAAACGGACGTCCCCGCCTCGGAGGCGTACTCCTTCGCCGCAGCGATGACGCGAGGGTCGACGGTGAGGGTGAGCTTGGCGGTCATGCACGTGTACTCGATGCCGGAAGTATACGTGCGGCGCGCGGTGTCGTAAAGGTCGAGCGACGGGTGGCCGCTCCAGCGCGTTCATGACCCCTTCGCCCACCCTGACGGTCGCCCCAATGGAGGCTACGGAGCTTCGAGGGTTCGAATCGGTCACCACGATCCATTCGGCCCGCCAAACCCCCCAATGTCACTCCGCGAGCCGTCGGTATCCGCCACGTCGCTGCGCCCGGCGTCGATCATCGACGATCCCGCGGCCAAGTGGAAGTCGTCGTTCGTCCAGTCCACGTCGTTGCTCGCCGCCACGAAGCCCGGGGACACGCTGAGGTTGCCGGTGCCGTCGCCGCTGCTGATGCTGCCCTCGTAGTCGGGGTAGTTGCCAGACACGTTGTTGTAGGTGAATGACCAGGTGCTCACCGCGTCGTCGGCATACACCCCCACGCCCAGGTTGCCGTAGATGGCGTTGTTGTAGGCCGTGGGCAACGTGCCGTTCCACTGGGTGAAACCGGCGCCCCAGTCCGTCTCCAGGACGTTGTTGAAGGCGATCACGTTGTTGGCCACCGTGGTCGTCGGGTAGGTGTCGTTGGGCTCGTACACCACGATGCCGCCGCCAATCGACGACGCGGTGTTGTCGGCGATGACGTTGTTGAAGATGAGCGTGCCCGTCGACCCGCCGATCTGCACGTCGATCCCGCCGCCCTGGCCGTCGCGGTCGCGGTCCTCGCCGTCCTCGTAGGCGCTGTCGTCGGCCTCGTTGCCGAGGATGTAGTTGTTGTAGATCCAAGCGTCGCTGTAGGCCGTCCAGATCGCGCCACCGTCGCCGGCGGTGTTGGCTTCCATGGTGTTGCCGACAATCACCGGTGAGCCGCCGCGGATCGCGATCGCCCCGCCGTCGCAACCCGACTCCGGGCCGCCGTAGCAGGCGTCGTTGCCGGAGATGTTGTTGTCGACAATCAGCGGCCAGGCGTTGTAGCTGCGGATGCCGCCGCCCTGCCCACCGCTGTCGATGGCGTTGTCGACGATCTCGTTGCCCTCGATGGTGGGGCCACAGTCGACGACCCGCACCCCGCCGCCGTAGAGGCCGCCGCCGTGGGTGAGGGTGAAGCCGTACACCCGGGCGTTGTCCTCGTCGAGGTCGCCGTCGCCGTCTTCCTCGATGATGAAGCAGGAGTCCACGCCGTCGCCGTCGACGACGGTCGCCGCCGGACCGGAGAGCGACTCCACGTTCACCCCGTAGCCGCCGAGGTCCACGTTCTCGACGTAGGTGCCGTAGTACGCCCGCACCTCGTTGCACCCGCTCGCGCCCGCCTCGTCGACGGCGGCCTGCAGGGTGCCCATGGGGGCGAAGACCCGCCCGTCACCCGTGGCGCCCGGCTGCGCGTACACCGGGCAGTAGTCGTCGCAGTCGAGGATGGTGTCGCTGTCGTCGTCGCCCTCACCGGTGGTCCCGCCCGAGCAGTCGTTGTCGATGCCGTCGCACAGCTCCGGGGCGCCTGGGTAGGTGCTCGCGTCGCCGTCGTCGCAGTCGTCGCCCCCCGACTCGATGCTGTAGAAGCCGTCGCGGTCGTCGTCGACCAGGACCGGCGCGGTGTCGCCGGTTTCCTCCGGCGGCGCGGTGTCCTCCGGCTCGCCGGTGTCCTCCACGGGGGGCGTGCCCGTGTCGTCGTCAGCCACCTCGGGGTCCTTCGTCTCGTCGCCAAAAGTGCCGTTGCAGGCCATGAGTAGCAAGGCGGGGAGGGCAAGACGCACGGTGAACCTCGGGGGACGGCCTTCTACACGGAAAAGCAGGAATGTCAAACCCCTTTCGACCCGGGCGTCCTCGCGGTTCATAGCAGGCGGGTAAGGCACGGGCTCCAGGAGCTCCCGTGAGTCGAATCCCGTTTTTCCTCGTCTTCCTCGCCGGCTGCTGCCCGCGCCCGTGGGACGCCCACCCCATGGACACGCCACCGGACCAGCAGTGCCGAGTGGGCCCCGCAACCCACGGCTACGACATCTACACCTGGGACTGCGTCGACGGCGAGCACGTGGTCGTCAGCTTCTACAGCGCCGAGATGAGCTGCTCGCCCCCCGAGAAGGAATCCGTCCCCTGCGGCGAGACGACCGCGCTCGAGGAGGAGTGGGCCGAGGGGCTGGGCGTGGGCTGCGAGCCCCCTCCCGAACAACTGCGCTGGGAGTAGCTCCCCGGCGGAGCCGTACTCCCGCCTACTGCCCGGCTCCGTGCAGTGCGCTACCGTAGCAGCGCAGAGGTCGACTCATGCGCATCACGATCGTCAACCCCCCGCTGGACTCGGTGCTCGCCAACGGCAGCGTGAGCCCCGTCACGGCCTACCTGTTCTACAACTCGGCGCCGCTGGGCATCCTCTACGTGGCGGCGATGCTGGAGAAGCACGGCCACACCGTGTTCGCCATCGACGCCGCCGCCGAGAAACTCGACGTGGCGGGGACCGTGCGCCGCATCGAGGGCACCCGCCCCGACGTCGTCGGCATCGGCAGCACCACGGTGGTGTTCGAGACCAGCAAGTCGCTGGCCACGGCGCTCAAGGGTGCCATGCCCAGCGTGCCGGTGGTGCTCGGCGGCTACCACGTCACGCTTTTGCCCAACGAGGCGATGGCCCACCCGGCCTTCGACGTGGGCGTGATCCACGAGGGCGAGTTCACCATGGTGGAGCTGGTGGAGGTGTACGCCGGCCGCCGGGCGATCGACGACGTCATGGGCATCGTGTACCGCAAGCCGGGAGGCGAGCTGCACTTCACGCCGGCCCGCCCGCGCTTCAAGGAGCTGGACCAGCTCCCCTTCCCCGCGCGCCACCTGCTCCCCAACGACCTCTACAAGCCCATCCCCATCGACGAGCACGCCGCGCCCAAGTTCGCGATGATCACCTCACGCGGCTGTCCCCACGCCTGCGCCTTCTGCCAGAAGGCCAAGTCGGGCTACCGCAGCCACAGCCCCGAGTACATCGCCGACGAGGTGGAGTACCTGGTGCGCGACTTCGGCGCGCGAGACATCGCCTTCGTCGACTCGCTGTTCTGCGCGAGCAAGAAGCGGGTGATGGGGATCATGGAGGAGTTCAAGCGCCGCGACATGGCGAGCAAGGTGAGTTGGACGTGCTCGTCGCGCGTGGAGGTGGTGGACCGCGAGCTACTCCAGTCGATGAAGGACGCCGGCTGCTGGCGCACTCGTTTCGGCATCGAGTCGGGCAGCGACCAGGTGCTCGACTTCATCAGCAAGGGCATCACGAAGGAGAAGATCCGCGCCGCCGTCACCGCGGCGCACGAAGTGGGCCTGCGCCCCAAGGCGTTC
>CAYHRZ010000074.1:0-14705 GCA_964359125.1 uncultured Klebsiella sp.
GGGCCTCACCCGCGACTCCGCGGGCACGCCGGTCGCCACCGTCGCCGCGCCCCCGACGGCGGGTAGCCCGGCGCCCACGGGGAGCACGGCGGCGGTCACGAGCACCCCGGCCACCACTCGCACCCCCGCCACCAACACCCCACCCGCCCCCGAGCAGCGTAGCGCAACCGCCCCGGCCCCCGACGCGGGGAGCGCACCCGCCACCACCCCCGCAGCGAAAACGCCGACGACCCCGGCGACGACGACCAGCAAGGCCCCCGCCGAGCCCAAGGCCACGGCGCCAGGTCCCGCGGTCGCCACGCCGACGCCCGCCGAGGCCGTCCCGGCGGAGGCGCCCCCCGCCGGGCCGGGCCGCGTGACGCTCAGTGGCGACGCGGTCTCCGCCACGCTGCGCGGTAGCGGGGGCACCTTCGGACCGGGGGAGGTGCCCGTCGGGAGCTACACCGCCGACGTGAGCTTCGGCGACGGCACCACCTTGTCGCTGCGCTCGGTTTCGGTCGAGGCCGACCGGACCACTCAACTCCGCTGCTCCAAGGCCTTCCAGAACTGCAAGGTCATCAAGGACTGAGATGAAGCGCCTCTTGCCATGGATCGCGTTGGGCGCGATCCTCGGCGTCGGAATCTACATGGCCACCGCCCGCGGGCCGAGCGAGGCCGACGGACTCGCCGACCCCGGCACCTGCGAGGCCCGGTGCATCGAGCGCGACCCGGACTGCGCAGCGCTGTTCGCCACGCAGGGGGGGTTCCCGGCCGCAGAGTTGCCGCTCGCCGACCGCGCATCGAGTTGCCGGGGCACCTGCCTCGTGCTGCGCCGCACCGCCGCCGAGCCCGGTCAGGCCTGCCTGCGCTGAACCACCGGTCCGGTGTAGGCCACCCACACCCGGCGCAGGTAGTAAGCCATGAAATTCACGATGCCGCGGAGGCCGAGCCAGCCCCCGGCGCCCCGGAAGCTCAGGCCCTGCATCGCCACGCCCAACGGGCCCATGCGCAGCACCCCGCGCCAACGCGGCACCCCGCCATCGTCGCCGCCCTCGAACACGTCGGTGAACAGGGTGGTCGTGTCGACCGGCATGGTGGGGATCCACCGGCGCCGCACAACTTCCTTGATGCCTCGAAGGAAATAGTGTCGCCCGTCATCGTCACGCAACTGCAACTGGTAATGCATGTGGAAGCGGCGACCGCTGTCGTCGGCATCGACGAAGAGGTCGAAAAAACCGTGGATGACCGTCAGCGGGAGGGGGTGGATGGCGGGCGCCACGAGGCACCCGTAGGCGCGGTTGCGGTGCCGCGGATCCACCACCATCGCGTCGACGTCGGGAGTGACGACCGTGAGCACGAACGTGGCGGGTTCACCGTCGGCGGCAGCCGCCTCGTGGCCCCCCGCCACCCCCGCGGACAGCGCGCCGCGCATGGTCTCGGTGAAGCGCACGAGGTCCGGCACCCGGTCGGCGTAGCCCGGCCCGACCGGCCGGGCACCCGGAGGGCCAAATAGCACCGGGCTCCGTGTGAAACCCTACAGTCGCCTGGCGCGAGGCGGCGGTCCCGGGGGCGGCGGCGGGGGGTGAGCCCTTAGGAGCGGGCGATTTTGCCCATACCCGGCGCCCGGCCCCGCCCGGCACGGCGCTTGCAACAGGGGCGCTCCACACCGGAGTACCCATGGCTCTCGTCTCGTCCGTACTGTTTCTGACCGCCTGCGCCCCAGCCCCGAAGGAGGCCGCGGCACCGGCCGCGGCGGGCAACGACCTCGCCGCGATCATGACGCGGCGCGGCCTGAGCGAGGCCGACGTCATCGCCGCCGCGAAGACCTTCACGCCCTCCGGGCGACACGACGAGTACATGATCATGGCCTCGGGCGGCCACGGCGGCAACCTCATCGCGATCGGCGTGCCGTCGATGCGGATCCTCAAGTACGTGGCGGTGTTTGGCCCCGAGTCCTGGCAGGGCTACGGCTACGGGGGCCTCGGCGACAAGGTGCTCTACGACGACAGCAAGCAGGGCGGGAAGGAGGTGACCTGGGGCGACGTGCACCATCCCAACTTCTCCGAGACCAACGGCGACTACGACGGCGAGTTCATCTTCGTGAACGACAAGGCCAACGCCCGGGTGGCGGTGGTCGATCTCCGCGACTTCATGACGAAGCAGATCGTCACCAACAAGCTCGTGATGAGCGACCACGGCGGCGCATTCGTCACGCCCAACACCGAGTACGTGGTGGAGACCTCGCAGTACGCCACGCCGCTGGGCGGCGCCTTCGCGCCCCTGTCGGACTACAACGACAAGTACCGCGGCGCGGTGATGTTCTGGAAGTTCGACCGGGAGAAGGGCAAGATCGACGAGGCCCAGAGCTGGGCAATCGAACTACCGCCGTACGCCCAGGATCTCAGCGACGCAGGAAAGCTCGACAGCTACGGCTACGTGTTCATCGGCTCCTGGAACACCGAGCGGTCCGCCGGCACCGAGGGACAGGGCAAGCCCTACACCGAGAGTGGCGCCTCCCAGAACGACGTCGACTACCTCCACATCGTCGACTGGAAGAAGGCCGAGCAACTGATCGCCGCCGGCAACAACAAGGTGGTGAATGGCGTCCGCATCATCCCGCTGGAGGTCGCGGCCGCCGAGAACGTCTTGGTGATGGCGCCGGAGCCCAAGTCGCCACACGGCTGCGATGTCACCCCCGATGGCAAGGCGATCGTCGTGGGCGGCAAGCTCGACACCCACACCACGATCTTCGAGTTCTCCAAGATCAAAGACCTGATCGCCAAGGGCGAGTTCGCCAGCAAGGACCCCTACGGCGTCAACGTGCTCGACTTCCAGAAGTCGATCCGCGGGCAGGTCGAGGTGGGGCTCGGGCCCTTGCACACCGTGTTCGACGACAAGCAGAACGCCTACACCTCGGTCTTCCTCGACAGCACGGTGGTGAAGTGGAACTACAGCGACCTCGCCCAACCCATCGAGGCGCTGCCGGTGCAGTACAACATCGGCCACATCATGGCGGCGGAAGGCGACACCGTGTCGCCCGACGGCGGCTGGGTGGTGGCGATGAACAAGATGGCCCAGGATCGCTACCTGCCCGTGGGGCCGCTCTTGCCGCAGAGCTTCCAACTCATCGACACCACGGGGCCCCGGATGGAGGTGATCTACGACCTGCCGATTCCTCTCGGCGAGCCGCACTACGCGCAGATGATCAAGGCCGACAAGCTCAAGACCATCGCGGCCTACACGCCCTCGGGCATCAACCCCTACACCGACGAGCCCTCCCCGCACGCGGTCACGGCCGGCCAGGAACGCATCGAGCGCCACGGGAAGCAGGTCGACGTGTACATGAGCCTCATCCGCTCTCACTTCGCGCCGGACTACATCGAGGTGAACCAGGGCGACAACGTCACCCTGCACCTCACCTCGCTGGAGCAGGCCTACGACCAGACTCACGGCTTCGCGCTCGACATGTACAACGTCAACGTGTCGATGGAGCCCGGTCGCTACGAGGAGATCACCTTCACCGCCGACCGGGCGGGGGTGTTCCCCATGTACTGCACCGAGTTCTGCTCGGCACTTCACCTCGAAATGATGGGCTACTTCCTCGTGAAGCCCACTGGAGCCTAGTCCCATGAAGAACCTCCTTCTCGCCCTCGGTCTCGTCGCCTGCGGCGGCGGTGAACAGCCCGCGGCCACTCCCTCGTCGGCAGCACCCACTGCCGCCAACCCGGCCGCCAAGGCAAGCGCTCCTCCGGCGGCCACCCCACCGGCAAACACGCCGGTGGGACCCGACGGACCGGAGAGCATCCCCGTGCCGAGCATCGCGGAGATTCCCACCGACGCAGGTGCCATTGCCGAGGGCGAGAAGGTCTTCAACGCCAAGGGCTGCGGCGGGTGCCACCAGTTTGGCAGCAAGCTGGTGGGCCCCGACCTCGTGGGCCTGTACGCGCGGCGCAGCACGCCGTGGGTGGGGCGGATGGTCCTGGCCCCGGACCAGATGGTGAAGCTCGATCCGCAAGCCAAGAAGCTGCTCGCGGAGCTGATGGTGCCCATGCCCGACCAGAACGTCAGCGACGAGGAACTTCCAAAGTTGCTCGCCTACATCAAGTCCAAGGGGGGCTGAACCGTTGTCGGCTGAGCACGCCACCGTCCGCCCGAGTTGGTCCCGACACCGCCGAGCGGCGGTGGTGGGGCTCTCGATCCTCGGGGTGATCGCCTTCGTCGCCTCGTACTTCCAGGCGTGGTGGCGCTTCCAACTCTTCGCGCCACAGTACCCCAAGGGCCTGGCGCTGGTGATTCACCTCACCGGCGTGGAGGGCGACGTGGCCGAGATCAACACGATCAACCACTACATTGGCATGGGACATATCGAAGACGCCGCGGCGCTGGAGCGCGACTTCGCGGCGTGGCTGGTCGCGGGGCTTGTGCTCGCGGTGGTGGCGGCCACGCTCTACGCCGGGCGGAGGTACACGACCCTGGGGGCCTGGATGGCGATCGGCTTCCCCCTCGGGTTTGTCGTCGACACCCAGTACTGGATGTACCGATTCGGCCACGACCTGGACTCGCGCGCCGCCATCGACATCCCTCCGTTCACACCGGTGCTGCTCGGCGAAGGCAAGGTGGGACAGTTCCGAACCATTGCCACGCCAGAGTGGGGCTTCTACCTGGCCCTCCTGGGCGTTGCGTTGGTCGGCGTGGCGATGTGGCAGCGCTACAAGGTCTGCGCCGCTTGCCCAGCGGCTAGCACGTGTGGGAAGGCCTGTGAGCACGGCTTCGTCAAGGTTCCACGGTGATTTTGGCCCTGCTGTGCGCCGGGGCGCTCGCCCAGGAGATGGAAGCCGTGCCCGGCGTCACCATCCCCCGAGCCGAGGGCGTGGAGGTGCCGCACGGCCCGCCGGTGCGGATCACCGCCCACCCGGGGGACGACCTCGCTGCCACGCTCCGCGGGCTGCCGGCCGGCTCGCACCTACACCTCGAACCCGGGCTGTACGCCGGCCCCCTGGTCATCGACCGGCCGCTGAGCGTCACCGGCGCCGGGGCCACGCTCACCGGACCCGGGCGGGGGACGGTGGTGCTGGTGCTCGCCGACGACGTGACGGTGTCGGGACTGGAGATCCGCGGCGGTGGCCGTGACGCGCACGACGGCGACGCGGGGGTGCTGGTGGCCGCGGACCGGGCACACCTGTCGCACCTGGACATCGCCGACGTGTACATCGGCATCGACCTGCGGCAAGCCGACGACGCGGTGGTGGAGCACAGCACGGTCCGCGGGCCGCTCACCGGGCCGATGGGGGCGCGCGGCGACGGCATCCGCCTGTGGGAATCAAACCGCAACACCCTCCGCCACAACGCGGTGGATCGCGTCCGCGACGTGGTGGTGTGGTACTCCGCCCACAACCTCTTCTACGACAATCGCATCGAGGAGGGGCGCTACGGCATCCACTTCATGCACGCCGACGACAACTTGGTGGTGGGGAACGAGCTGCTCGACAACGTCGTTGGCGTCTTCGCCATGTACAGCACGGGCCTCAAGATGGTCGACAACGTGCTGGCGCGGGCCAACGGGGCGGCCGGCATGGGCTTCGGTTGCAAGGAGTCTGACGGCTTGCTCGTCCGCGACAACCGCGTGGTCGCCAACACCACCGGTCTGTACCTGGACGGTTGCCCCCACCGCCTCGACGGCGCCGCCACCGTGAACGACAACCTCATCGCCTACAACCACGCCGGCCTGCGGTTCCACCAGGTCAACGCCGGGGTGCGGGTGTTCCAAAACGAACTGTACGAGAACGGCACGCCGGTGGTGGTCGACGGGGGCGGCAACGCCGACAACGCCAGCTTCAGCGGCAACCGCTGGAGCGAGTACGAGGGCTACGACCTCGACGGCAACGGCGTGGGCGACCTCCCCTACGCGCCGGCACTGGCGTCGCGGGGCCTCGTCCAGCGGCGGCCGGTCGCGACCTTCTTCGCCGGCACGCCCGCCGCGATGTTGCTGGACTTCCTGGGCACCGCCTTCCCCATGCTGGCCCCTCGCCCGCTCCTGCACGATGGCTCACCACGGATGGGGCGCACGTGATCGAACTGCACGACGTCACCAAGGTGTACGGCAACCGTGCGGCCCTGGCGGGCGTGAGCCTTCGCGTACGCCCCGGTGAGCGCGCCGCGCTGGTGGGGCCAAATGGTAGTGGCAAGACGACACTCATGCGCGCCGCGCTGGGCCTGCTCACCGCCGGGGGACGGGTACGCGTGGGTGGGCACGACCCCTGGGCGGACCACCGGGCCGCGATGGTGAACGTGGCCTACGTTCCGCAGCGCGCACCCGCGCTCGACGCGCCGGTCGGGGACCTGGTTCGCGCCTGGGCGGAGCTGAGAATGCGGCCCGCCGAGGCTCTCCGCCTCGAGGCCCTCGCCTTCGGCCTGCCGGTCGACGAGGTGGAGCGCGTGCCCTTCCGTGCCCTCTCCGGCGGCATGCAGCAGAAGCTCCTGGCGTCGATGGCGCTCGCTTCCCAAGCAAACATCTTCTTCTTCGACGAGCCCACGGCCAACCTCGACCCGGCCGCTCGGGGCGTTTTCTTGTCGCGGCTGGCCGGGCGGGACCCGCAGCCCACGCTCTTGCTCTCGTCGCACCGCCTCGACGAACTCCAGGCCCTCGTCGACCGCGTGGTCGTGCTGGCGGACGGCCGGGTGCGCTTCGACGACGCGCTCCCGGCCTTCCTCGACGCGCCCACCTTGCGCGAGGCGGCGGGCCTGTCCGAGAACCTCGTCCCCTTCCGGAGGCGCGGATGATCGCGTTCTTGTTGGCCTGCTCCGCCGATCCCAACGCCCCACCGGAGGTGGCCTTCGACCACGTGGTCTGCGACCACTGCTCCATGCTGGTCAGCGAACCGCGGCACGCCGCCGTGATCCGGGAGCGACAGGGCGCCGAGCGGTACTTCGACGACCCCGGCTGCCTCTTCACCTACGTGCTCGAGAAACACCCCTCCATCGCGCAGATGTGGTTCCACACCGGGAGCGACTGGGTGCGCGAGAACCAAGTGGCGTTCGCCACCGGTGCGCAGACCCCCATGGGAAGTGGCCTGGTGGCCGTCCCGGTGGGCACCCCCGGGGCGCTCGGTGTGGGCGAGGCGAGCACGCGCGTTTTCTCGCCGGTGGCGAAGTGAGCCACCTCGGGCCCCTGTTGCGACTGGAGAGCCACGCCGTACTGCGACAGCGGTGGTTCGCGGCGGCGATCGTCCTCGCGGTGGCGATGGTTGGCTTCTTCTTCGTCGTCGCCACGCGAGAGTCTTCCGTGCTCGGCTTCACGGGGTACGGCCGGGTGATGGCCGGGGTCGTCCAGGCATCACTGTTGTTCGTGCCGCTGCTCGCCATGCTCGCGACCGCGCAGGCCATCCCCGCGGCGCGGGATGGCGGCGTGCTCGAGTGGTACATGACGCTCCCCTTGGACCGGGCCACGGCGTTCCGGGCCCTCTGGTGGCCGCGGCTCCTCGCCATCGGCGGCCCGGCCGCGCTGGCGGTGATGCTGCTCGGCGCGGCGGCGCTCGGCTCGGGCGGGGCGGTGGCGCCGGGGCTGTGGCTGTCGCTGGCGGCACTGCTCACCGGCCAGGCCTTCTGCTTCGCGGCGATCGGCATGGCGATCGGCGCTTGGAGTCGTTCCTCGGAGGGGGCGCTGGTGCGGGCGTTGTTGGTGTGGGCCGCCTGCGCGCTCCTCGTCGACTTCGTCGTCCTGGGGTTGCTCCTGCGGTGGGAGCTCTCGCCGTTCGCGGTGTTCGCGCTGGCGGGCGTCAACCCGATGCAGGCTGGTCGAGTCGGCATCCTCGCCTCGATCGACCCGGAAATGGGCGCGCTGGGGCCCGTGGGCACCTGGGCGGTGATCACCCTCGGCCCAGGCCTCACCACCCTGTGGGGCCTCGGCTGGCCGTTCCTGGTGGGCGCGGCGGCGTTGCAGGCCGGGCGCTGGCGCTTCGTGCGAGGCGACGTGCTGTAGGGCCGCGGCCCCGCGGTGATAGCCGGGCGGCGGTGCGCCCAACCTCGTTCAGGCTCCACGGCCGCGACTACGCCGCCCTCGAGTGGGGCGAGCGGGGTGGCGTCCCGACCGTCTTGCTGCATGGTTTCCTGGACCACGCCGGCGGTTGGACGCGCGTGGCCGAGGGCCTGGGAGGCTGGCGGGTGGCCATCGACCACCGTGGACACGGGCTCTCGCCCCACGCCGGACTCGGTGAAAGCTACCATTTCCCCGACTACTTGGCCGATCTCGACGCGCTGTTGTCGCAACTGGGAACCGCGAGGCTGGTCGGTCACTCCATGGGCGGCACGATCGCGTCGATGTACGCCGGGGTGCGCCCCGAGCGGGTGCGATGCCTCGTCACGGTCGACGGGCTTGGCCTCTTCGACAGCAGCACCCAGTCGGCGGAGCGCACGACCCAGTTCCTCGACGAGATGGCCCGGCCGCCGGTGAACAAGGTTTTTCCCACCATCGAGGCCGCTGCGTCACGATTGCGGCACAGCAGCCCCGCGCTGGACGCGGCCTGGGCCTGGCAACTCGCCGCCCGCGCCCTGCGGCCGGTGGAGGGGGGCTTCACGTGGACCTGGGACGCCCGCCACCGCATCCGCTCGGCCATCCCCTACCGCCACGACCACCACCTCCAGTTCCTGCGGCGGATCCGCTGCCCGGTGCTGGCCGTCCACCCCGAGCACAGCCCCTTCGCCCGCAGCGACGTCGACCTCCTGGAGTCCGCGATCGCGGACCTGCGCGTCGTCACGGTGCCGGGCGCGGGACACATGGTCCACTTCGACGCGCCCGCGGCACTCGCGGCGGCGATCCGGCCCTTCCTCGACGGTTTCGACGAACGCCCCATTCCGGGATAAAGGGGCCGGCCGGAGCAGCCTCACATGCCCAAGCGTCGTCACGTTGTCATCACTGGTGGAGGTCGCGGCATCGGAGCCGAGATCGCCCGCCGCTTCGCCTCGATGGGGGACCGGATCACGGTCCTGGCCCGCACCCGCGAAGAAGTGGAGAAAGTCGCCGACGAAGTGGGCGGCTACGGCGTTCGCTGCGACGTGGGCGAGCCCGCCAGCGTGGAGGCGGCGTTCATGGCGGCCGGACCGGTCGACGTGCTCGTCAACAACGCCGGCGTGGCGCGCTCCTCGCCCGTCCTGAAGACCGACGTTCGCGTCTGGGAAGAGCACCTGAAGGTCAACCTCACGGGCTCGTTCTTGTGCTCGCTGAAGGTGCTCCCAGGCATGGCGAGCCGCGGCCAGGGCCGCATCATCAACGTGGCCAGCGTGGCTGGCCTCAAGGGCTACGGCTACCTGGCCGCCTACTGCGCCAGCAAGCACGGCCTCGTGGGCCTCACCCGCGCCCTCGCCGCGGAGTACGCCGAGAAGGGCGTCACGGTAAACGCGATTTGCCCGGGCTACGTCGACTCTCCGCTGCTGGAACACGCGATCCAGAACATCGTCGACAAGACCGGTCGCGACAGCGACGAGGTTCGTCGCGAGCTGGAGGAGCGCAACCCGCAGCGCCGGTTCCTCGCCGCCGAGGAGATCGCCGCCACGTGCATTTTCCTCGCCAGCGACGAGGCGAAGGGCATCAACGGGCAGGCGCTCAGCATCTGCGGCGGCGAGCTGAACGTCTAGATGGACGCCGCCGACGGCCCGGTGCAGCCCGAGGGCTGGGCCAAGCCCCGCGGCTACAGCAACGGCTACGCCCTCGGCAACGTGCTCTTCGTCGCCGGACAGGTGGCCTGGGACGCCGACCAGCGGCTGGTGGGCCGGGGCAACTTCGGTACACAGTTCCGGCAGGCACTGGCCAACGTGCGGGCGGTGCTCGACGCGGCGGGCTGTCCCCCGGAGCGGGTGGGTCGAGTCACGGTCTACGTCACCGACAAACACGCTTACACCGCCCACCTCGCCGACGTCGGGGCGGCCTGGCGGGAGCTGATGGGTCGCCACTACCCGGCGATGGCGCTGGTGCAGGTGGCCGACCTGCTGGAAGAGGGGGCGATGGTGGAGATCGAGGCCACGGCGGTCCGGTGAGGGTCGAGGTCGACGGCGCGGTGGCAACGCTCTGGCTCTCCCGGCCGGACCGCCTCAACGCGCTCACCTTCGACGAGTACGCGGCGCTGGTGGCCTGGTTCCGGGCGCCGCCCGCCGGGGTTCACGCCGTGGTGGTGACCGGCGAGGGACGAGCCTTCTGTTCGGGCGGAGATGTTGAGGATATCATTGGACAGTTGTTCGCCCGAGACATGGAAGGGTTGCTGGCGTTCACGCGGATGACCGTGGACCTCGTCCGCGCAATCCGCGGCTGCCGGGCCCCGGTGATTGCGGCGGTGAACGGCATGGCGGCCGGGGCCGGTGCGATCGTCGCCATGGCCAGCGACCTCCGCGTGGCCTCACCGCGGGGGCGCGTGGCCTTCTTGTTCAACAAGGTGGGCCTCTGCGGGGCCGACATGGGCGCCGCGCACCTGTTGCCGCGGATCGTCGGGCTGGGGCGGGCCACCGAGATGTTGCTCCTGGGCGACACCGTCGACGCGGAGGCCGCGCTGCGCTGCGGCCTGTTCAACCGCGTGGTGCCCGAGGAGGTGTTGCTTTCCGAGGCTCGGGCGCTGGCGGCGCGGATCGCGGCCGGGCCCCGCTTCGCGAACGGGATGACCAAGGAGGCGCTGAACCGGGAACTCGACGTGTCGCTCGACACCGCGCTGGAGATGGAGGCCCAGGCGCAGGCCATCTGCATGGCCCACCCCGACTTCCGCGCGGCCTACGAGGCCTGGAAAGCGAAGAAACCCTGATGTTCACCCGGGAGTTTCCGTACTTCTTCGAGCCCGAGCACGCCTCACTGGAAGCGCAGGTCGAACGATTCTCCGCGGCGGGGAGCATCCGCGATCGGGTCGCGACACTGGGGTTGGCTGGGTTGCTCTCGCGTCGTGACACCCGGTCCCTCGCGATCATCCGCCGCCACCTTGCCTACCAGTCGCCCCTGACGGACCTCGCCTTCGTGATCCAGGAGTTGGCCTGCACGCCGCTGGAAACGGCGGGCGCCCTGCCCGGGGTGGTGGCCGCGGCCCGGCGGGGCGAGCGCGTCTTGGCCTTCGCGCTCACCGAACCCGGCGCCGGGAGCGACCTGCGCGCCATCGCCACCACCGCCGAGGAGCGCGCGGGCCGCTGGGAGCTCACCGGCGCCAAGCACTTCATCAGCAACGCCCCGGACTGCGACGGTGCCGTGGTGTTCGCCCGCACGCCGGGTGGCATCGGCGCCTTCTTCGTGGACCGCCCCGTCACCGAGGCCCAGGCGGTGGCAGGCCACAGCATTGGGAAGTTGCTGCTCGACCGCGCCCCGGCGGCCCTGGTCGCAGAGCGCGGCCTCCCCCTCGGCCTCGGCACCTTGGAGCGCTGCCGCCCCACGGTGGGCGCCGCCGCCGTGGGCCTCGCCACCCGCGCCCTGGACCTTGCGACCGCGCACGTCCGCGCCCGCGAGCAGTTCGGCGCGCCGCTCGCCGACCTACCCGTCGTGCGCCTCCGCCTCGCCGAGATGCGGGTGGAACTGCTCACGGCCACCCTCGCCGTGCTCCACGCCGCCTGGCGCCACGATCATGCCGCCCCCGGCGAGCGAACCGGCACCACCGCCGCCATCGGCAAGGTGGTAGCCACCGAGGCCGCCCAGCGCGTCATCGACCAGGCCGTGCAACTCCACGGCGCCCTCGGCGTGGAAGAAGGCTCGGAGATCGAGGCACTCTACCGGGCGATACGCCCGTTGCGAATCTACGAGGGGGCCACCGACGTGCTGCTCGGCGGCGTGGGTGGGGTCGGAGGTTAAGTGTTAAGCCTTTCCAGAATTATCGGCGTTCGTTCGTTGGCCGGTCAGTAGTCGGTAGCGAGCAACAGGCCGCGAAACAGGTAGCCGAGTCCGAGAACCCCGACGATGTAGCGAGTGATTAGCCGGAAGTTGTGGTCACCCAGGTGCTCGAGGATGGCGGAGCCGAGCAGTGTCCCGAGGATCGTCGCGACGGCCACGCCGCCTAGCCCTGGACCGCTCACGTCGATCCCCACCACCAGCGGCGCCCAGGCCGCCACCCGCAACACGTGCGCCACCGCCTGGGTGAGGGCCTTGGTGGCCACGACCGCGCGACGGTCAAGGTCGACATCGACCCAGAACAGGTCCATCAACGGGCCCCCGACGCCGCCCGTGAGCTGTGCGGCGGTGGTGAGCGTGCCAGCGAGCACGGAGCCGACGGGACGAGTGGCGTCCATCACCGGTCGTCGGGGAACCAGGAACGAGGCGACGACGCTGCCCCCGAGGAGCAGGAACAACGTGGATGGCTCCACGCGCGGGCCCCACCCCGTCCACAAGGCGTACACCGGCAGCGCCCCCAGCACGAACCACCCCACGAGGCGGAGCCGAACCCACCGCCACTGCACCACCACGCGCCCGAGGTTGCTCAGCAACTGCGTGGAACTGTGTAGCACCACGGCGCTCGCGACCGGGAGTAAGGCACTGTAAACACCGAACAAGAGCAGTCCGCCCGCCATCCCGAACACGCCGGAGAGGGTGGCGGTGAGCAACGAGGCCACGGAGAGGATCCATTCCATGCACCAGCGATAGCCACCACTGATACAGGCAACATGCGAATATGTATCGTGATACATATTCCTGGTGAGCATGTGTTAGACCTCGTCGACGCCCTCGTCGCCCTCGCGGAGGAGGGCACCATGTCCCGTGCGGCGGTGCGCTTGCGGGTCTCGCAGTCTGCCGTCAGCAAGCGCATCGACGCCCTGGAGGGACGGACCGGAGCGCCGCTGGTCGAGCGCGCCGGCCGCTCCGTCCGCCTCACGCCCCACGGCGAGCACCTCGTAGCGACGGTCGCGCCGCTCTGCGCCCAGATAAGGTCTGCGCTCTCGACGGAGACGCGGGGCCGCCCCGTCGTGATCGGGAGTTCGCCAGCGTTGTTGTCGTCTTGGTTGCCCGGGGCGCTGGCCGCCGCCCGCGACGAGGCGGAGGTACGGGTCGAGATTCACAGCCACCGCGGCCCGGCGGTGGTGGAGCGGCTCCGCTCGGGACTGGTCGACGTGGCCGTGGTGGTCGACGCCGGTCTCCCCTCCGACGTCAGCGTCGACCGGTTGGCGGAGGAGCCGATGGTGGTCGTGGGCGGCAGCGACGACGATCCCCTGCCCTCGCGCCTTTGGCTCATCGAGACGGCGTCGCTCACCTGGATGGCGATCGAGCGCCGCCTGTCGCGACTTCAGCTCGAACCCATCGGCAGGGTCGAGTCGTTCTCCACGCTCGTGCAGCTCGCGCGGGCGGGATTCGGCCCCGCGCTGGTGCCGCTGGGCATCGCCGAGGCCATGAGCGCACCGCGTCGACCGTTCCACGGGCTCACGCGGCCGATCGCGCTGGCCGGGCGCCCCGGCGTGCTCGCCCGGCCCGACGTGGCGGCGCTGCGCGCCGCGTTGCGATCCTCCGTCGCGGCGCAGTGCCCACGTTGATGTGCGAGGTGGCGCAGCCCTCGGCCCGTGGCTACGCCCCCCGCGTGACGCTTGCGCTCCTCGCCCTGGTGGCCTGTTCCCCGATCGCGGTGGGGGGCAACCCCTCCGACACGGACGCCGACGCCGACGCCGACGCCGACGCGGACACCGACAGCGACGCCGACCTGGACACCGGGGCCCTCCACGGGACAGTCCCCGGCGAGGCGCTACCCGCCCCCGAGTTCACCGCCCGCAACCGCGACGGCAGTGATCGTCACCAGGCAGACCTGCTCGGCCACCCCACGGTGATGTGGTACTACCCCATCGCCGGGACCAGCGGCTGAACGACCGAAGGTTGCGGGTTCCGCGACCTACAGGAGAGCTTCGACGCCCTCGGCGTGGTCATCGTGGGCGTGAGCTTCGACCAGCCGGAAGACAACCAGGCCTGGGCGGAAGCGCAGGATTACACGTTCGAGTTGTGGTCCGACGACGACCGCACGCTGGCGGTGTACTACGGGGCGGCGAGCAGCACCTCGGCCGCCTACGCCGACCGCAAGACGGTCATCCTCGACGCCGAGGGAACCCTCGTGCTCGAGTACGAGAGCGTGAACCCCTCGTCGAGCCCGCAGGACGTGCTCGACGATTGCACGCTCCTGTTCGGCGAGTGAGCCGGCGGGCGGGCCGCTGCTGAGCGGCGACGTCGCCGTCGCCTGGGCGGGCTCGGCTGTGGTCGCCGTCGCCACCTCCTGGCGCGTCTGGCGGGGGGGCGTGACCCTCAATGACCACGTCGTTGCCCTGTTCGTGGTCGCCAACATCGGCGTGTACCCGGTGATCTACACCCTCGCGGCCTGGGCGGGGCACCCGTGGACCGCGCTCGCCGCCCTGCTCTGGGTTGGGCCCCTGGCGATCTACGGCCTGTTCCACGCCCTGGACCAGCGGACCGACCCCGGGGCCTTCTGGTTCGCCGCGGGTCGCGCGGCCCAGCCGGCCATGGCGTTCGCCCTCTGGGCCGGCTTGTTCCTTGTCCTCGGAGGCACCGTCTTCGCCGCGGGTTGGCTCCTCGGCGGCTGGCCCGTCCCCGCCCCCTCGCCCTGGCCACTAGCGTTGCTGGTCGGACCCGGCGTGCTGGCCGCGTGGGGTACCGCCTGGACCTACCAGCAACACCTCGCCGTGCGCACCAACCGGGTGCGGGTCGGCGAGGCGGGCCGCGTGATCCGGGTGATCCACCTCTCCGACATCCACGCCTCGCCGCTGATGGTCCGCTCCGACATCCG
>CAYHRZ010000075.1:0-14678 GCA_964359125.1 uncultured Klebsiella sp.
TTGCCCGCGCCGGAGGGTCCGACCAGCGCGATCGCTGGGCTCGAGGAACCCAGTTCCACGTGAAACACGCGGGTCCCGAGGGCGAGGTCCAGGTGGACGAGCAACTCAGCCATCGAGGGCCAGCCGTCGCCGCTGCCAGCGGTTCATGGCCTCGAAGGCCACCAGCGCGGCGAGGGAGAGCGCCACGCTGGCCGCGGCGAGGTACGCCACTCGCGGGTCCTCGCCCGGGCTGTCGAGCAGGGCGTACACCGCGAGGGCGATCGTGCGGGTCTGTCCCTCCATGTTGCCCGCCACGATGGCGGTCGCGCCAAACTCCCCGAGCCCGCGGGCGAAGGCGAGCACCACCCCCGCCGCGATCCCCGGGAGGGCGAGCGGCAGGGTGACGCGACGGAAGGTGGCCCGAGGCGCCTGGCCCAGCGACAGCGACACTTCTTCGTAGCGAGGGTCGATCGCCTCGAAGGCCCCCCGGATGGTCATCACGTACACTGGGAAACCAACGACCAACGCCGCGACGACCGCGCCGAGGAGCGTGAAGGTCACCGGCAGGCCCAGCGTGGCGAGCAGGCCCCCCAGCAGGGTGCTGCGGCCGAGAAGCTGCAGCACCAGGAGTCCGGTGACCACGGGCGGCAAGACCAGGGGCACCATCACGAGCGCGGCGAGCAGCGACTTGCCGCGGAACCGCCCCCGGGCGAGCGCCCACGCGGTACCGACGGCGGGAGCGAGGCCCAGCGCGGCCGCCGCCACGCCCACCACGAGCGAGAGCCGGACGGCGCTGGCGACGCTCAGGTCCACGGGGGCAGCGGGGGCAGCGGGAGTGGAGGCGTCACCGGTGGCCCCGTACACCCGGCGCGCGCCCGCCGCAATCGAGCCCGGCCTACATCCGGGTGGTGAAGCCGAACGCCGCGCCGAGGTCCAACTCCAACTGCCGGACGACCTCGCCGTCGGGGGAGATCTCGTCGTGGCGGCCGGCGCTGGACCAGCCGATGTCGATGTGCCCGCTGGGGCGGAGGTCGGCCTGGCCCAGGAAGGCCACCAGCAGGCAGTCCTCGCTCGTCCAGGCCTCGCCGGTGGCCATCGTGCCGGACTGGTGATCCAGCTCCAACGTCGAGGCCCACGAGCAGACATCGGGCCGCGACTGGTAGTCGCCGCGGTTGAACACCAGCACGGTGTCGTCGTCCACGATCTGCGCGGAGTGCGGTAGGGCCAGGGCGTCGCCGCTGGCGTCGGCGAGCGCGAAGTCTCCGATCCCGTTCGCCGCGAGCCACACCTGCTCACCGGTCTCGACGTCCACGCGCACGATCCCGTCGTAGGCCGCCATCGTCATCACCAGGTGGTTGCTGGCCTCGTCCCACGAAATCCCGTTGAGGTGAGTCCAGTCGAGAGCCTGGGGATCCGGCACGTAGAAGCCCCCGGACCAGCCGCCGTCGGGATCGTACGACAGGTGGTCGAAGGCGTTCCACAACTCGGTGGACTGGCCGTCCTCGTCGACCAGGAGCACCCGGTCTCCCAGGACGGTGTCGTCGCCCACCTCGCGGAGATCCCAGGACAGGACAGCTACGCGCCCGTCGCCCAACTCGACGAAGTCGGTGTGCCCGCCGGGCACGCTCACGCGGTCGAGGACGGTGCCGTCGAGGGCCACGCGGACCACCTCGGCCAAGTCGGTCTCGCTGGTGGCCTGCACCAGGTACCGTAGCCCCGAGCCGTCGCGCGCAGGCCCTGCCCGCCACGCCGGGGACACGTAGCCCATGCTGTGCACCGGCTGGATCGCGAAGACGACGCGGCCGGAGGGGTCAATGACGGTCACCCACGCTGTGCCACCTCCCGGCGACGTGAGGATGGGTGCGGCCAGCGGCGCGCGGTCAGCCCGGTCGCTGTCGAGGGTGGCCACGGTCACCCGGGGCACGGCGGCGGGCAAGTCGCTCACCCGGACTTGGCCCTCGGCCGTGCACGGCGCGTCGCCGGTGTCCAGCTCCAACGTGAACGCCACGTCTTCCCCCGGCGCGGCGCCCAGCATGAACAACCGGTGCGTGGTGCCCTGCGCGTCCCACTCGGTGGTCAAGGTGCGCCCGTCGGTGCCCGGGAAACTGAGCCGGGCGGCGAGCGGCCGCGCGGTGGTGAAGGAGACCGTGGGTACCGTGCCCTCGTCCCCCGGTGCGGCGACCACGTCACTGGCGAAGTCGCCGCCCTCGCAGGCGTCTGCGCCGTCGTCGCCAGTGCCGCCCCACACGTCGTAGTACTCGGGTTCGGGAGGGGCGCACCCCGCGAGCACCGCGGCACCCCCCAGGGCGATCGGCGGCCGGTTCACCGTGGACACGCGGCAGGTCGGGGCGGCGGGGCGGGTTTCACGGAGCAGGAGTGCCCGCCGGCGGGGGGATCGATGCCCCCGGTCGGTCAGGTGGGTGTGAACCTCGCGACCGGTCGTGGCGTTGCGGCGCGAGACGGCCCCGGACCCGAATTGCGGCTACGCTGGGGCCGATGTGTGGTTTTTGCCTCTTCTTCATCCTGCTCGGCTGCGGCCGCGGGGCCGGGAGCGCCCCCGCGACCGACCCCGCCGACACGGGAGGAACCGGTGCCGACTGTGGCGCGGCGGAGAGCCAGGCCTGTGCCGACGTCGAGGTGCCCGGCATCGAGCAGTTCGTCCCCCTGGGCGGCACCGCGACGGGACCGTCGTCGCCGTGCACGGCGTTGCGGGTGGTGGGCGCGGGCGCGGTGAACATGACCGTGGAGGCCACGGTGGTGGTGGACTGGGGCGCGGTGGCGGTGACGGTGAGCGACCCCGCGGGGCACGAGTTGGCGCAGCCAGGGCAGAGCACGGTCCGCTTCCAACTCTGGCAGAGCGGGGAGTTCTTCGTCGACGTCGTGCCCCAGGTCGAAGGCACAGTTGCCCAGGTGACGCTCTCCTGCGTCGACGGCTGCGAGAGGGCGTTTACGCGCTACCCGGTGGTGATGATGCACGGGCTCGGCGGCGCGGGGGTCTTCGACGGGGTCGACTACTTCTTCGAGGTCCGCGACGACCTCGAGGCCCGCGGGTACCTCGTCCGCAACCCCTCGGTGGAGGCCTTCGCTGCCAGCGAGGACCGCGCGGCGTCCTGGGCCGAGATCCTCCAGGCCTACCTCGACGAGGGACTGGGCCGGAAGTTCATCCTCCTGGCCCACAGCCAGGGTGGCCTGGACGCGCGCTACCTGGTGTCGAGTCTGGGCTTCAGCGACCACGTCGCGGTCGTCGACATGGTGGCCACGCCCAACCACGGCACCGAGGTGGCCGACGTGCTCAGCGGCACCATCGAGTCGGGTGCGGTGGACCCGGCGTGGGTGGACCTCGGCTCGCTGGCGTTCGCGTCACTCTACGGGCTGGCCGAGGGCGAGGCCTCGCTCAGCGCGCAGATGGCCTTCTTGACCACGGAAAACATCGCTGCCTTCAACGAGAATAACCCCGACAGTCCGGACGTTTACTATGCCTCGTGGGCGGGGCTCACCTGCGGTAGCCTCGAGCCCACGTGCCAGGCCGAGAGGGGCGGCGAGTCGGTGGAGCTGTTGCTCGAGCCGCTTTACCTCATCATGTGGGCCCAGGGCCTCGACAACGATGGCATGGTGCCCCGCTACTCGGCCGAGTGGGGCGACTTCCAGGGGGAGCTCTGGGCGGACCACGCCGACGAGATCGGCCAGTTCGAAGACACCGACAACCCGGCCTTCGACCACCGGGCGTTCTACCTCGCCGAGGTGGAGCGCCTCGCTGCCCTGGGTTTCTGACATGCTATGGGTGTCGCTGGCGCTGGGCGAGGATGCTGGGTCGCGGGCGGTGGCGGATCGCTGGGCGCCGGTGATCTACCAGGACGTGGCCGACGGGCCGTGGAACGACCCGGACATGCGGCGACTCGACTTGCTGACGACGGTCGACTTCGACGGGACGCTGGATCCCACCGACAACGTGGAGAACGCGACGGCCGGCGACGCTCCGATGCGCCCGGCGCTCTACTACGACATCGTGGAGTCGGAAACACACTACTTCATCCTGTACAGCTTCTTCCACCCCGTCGACTGGGACGAGTGGGGGCTGGTGGACCACGAAAACGACATGGAGCACGCCTGGCTGGTGGTGGAGAAGCACGTCGATGGCACCTCCTCGCTGCTCGCGCTGCACGTCCAGGCCCACGGGGAGTTCATGGGCTACGCCGACCGGCCGCTCACGGGGAACTTCCTGCTCTCCGACGGTGGAATCTCGGTGGAGGGCGAACGCCCACGCCTGTTCGTGGAGGCGCACGGGCACGGCCCGGCGTCGTGTTCGGCGGCCGGCGGCCTCCCCTACACTCAAGCCATCGACTGCGACCCGGCGAGCGACGAAGACCTCGTGGTGTACCGCGTGGTCGAGGGCGCGGGGGCGGACGCGGTCGACGAACCGGACGTGTCCGCGGGCGGCATCGTGGAGTCGGGCTACGCCCTGGTTCCCGCCCTCGAGGCCCTGTGGCCCTACCGCACCTCGGTCGACGGGCAGGCCACGCCCGTGCTCTGGGACGACCCCTTCGGCTACGTCCCCGGCCGCAACGGCGACGCGGACGCGGCCAACGACCTGGCCCTCGACGCGGGCGACGCCTGGGGCGCTCAGTTCGCGGGCGACGAGGGTGGAGGGGGCGGCGTCCCCCCCTGGGGCTACCTCGTCGACGATGACTACCTCGGCGGCAACACCTTCGGCGCGCGGGGCGACTGGCTGGTGGACCCGGCGGCGCTGTTCGCCACCCTCTACCGCGACTACGCCTGCAGCGACCGCGAGGCCTTCTGGAACTACCTGGACAACCCGTACGTGGTGGCGGTCAGCGATGCCTCGGTGACGCCGCCCTGGGACGGCGTGGATCGCGGTCGTCGCTGCGACGGGACGGCGTGGCCGGTCGATTCCGGTGCGGCGGGCGAAACGGGCCACCCCGGCGACACGGGGTTGCCGGGCGATACCGCCGCATCGTCGGCGAACGACGAGAGCGCCCGCGCGGCGACGCCCTCGGGCGGGTGCGGGTGCGAGGGCGGAGGAGGCGCCTGGGCACCGGCCGGGTTGTTGTTGTGTCTTCCGTTTCGGCGGTCACGACGGGCGCGCTGAATCGCGACGCCACGAGAAAACAACGTGGCCGCGCCGTTCATGGCGCCTGCGGGTGAGGCACAAGCCCCGTGACCGCTCCGGGCCGCCGCTACCCGCTCGCCCGGATCCGGTCCAACTCTTCGCGCACGGTCGTGGCCGTGTAGCGCAACTCCTCTTCGTCGTGCAGCGCCGACAGGAAGAACCGTAGACGAGACGCGTTGTCCGCCACCGCCGGGTACAGGATGGGCTGCACGTTGATCCCACGCTTCATCAGGGCGTCGCTGAGCAGCAGGGCGTGGAAACTGTTCCCCACGACCACCGGGATCACCGCGCTGTCGCCGGCGGCGGGACCGTTGTCGAGCCCCTGCTCCTGGCAGAGCCGGTAGAACAGCCGGGCGTTGGCTTGTAGCCGTGCCACGTGTTGTGGCTCGCGGGCCATCAGTTCCAGCGCGGCCAGCGCGGCCACGGTGTTCGCCGGGGTCAGGCCGGCCGAGTACACGAAGCCGGGCGCGGTGTACTTGAGCATCGACACCAGCGTCTTCGACCCGGCAACGTACCCGCCACACGACGACAACGATTTCGACAGCGTGCCCATCCAGATATCGACGTCGCGACCGTCGGTGCCGAAGTGCTCGCGGACACCGTAGCCATTCTGGCCCACGACGCCGAAGCTGTGGGCCTCGTCGACCATCAGGAAGGCCTTGTAGCGCTTCTTGAGGGCGATGGCGGCCGGGAGATCGCAGATGTCACCGTCCATCGAGTACACGCCCTCGACGATGACCAGGCACTTCTCGAAGCGCCCTCGCATCGACTCGAGGTGTTTCTCGAGGGCCTTGAAGTCGCCGTGGGGGAAGGGGCGCCGGGTGGAGCCAGCGAGCTTCATGCCCTGGAGCGCCGAGTCGTGGATGAGCTCGTCGTGGAGCACGAGGTCCTTCGGGCCGAACAGGTGCCCGATCACGTTGACGTTCGTCATGTGACCGGCCGTGAAGAGGATCGCGTCGTCCACACCGAGCACCCGGGCAAGTTCCTGCTCGAGTTGGTGGTGGATGGGCCGCTCGCCGCTGGCCACGCGACTGGCAGAAACACTCGTGCCGTACTGGGCCACCGCCTCGCACACCCGCTCGGTGACGTAGGGGTGCCCGGAGAAGCCCAGGTAGTTGTACCCGGAGAAGTGAATCATCTCCTGGCCGGCGATCGTCACCCGGTCCCGCGCGGTACCCTCCAGCACCTTGAAGTAGGGGTTCTGGATGCCCATCATCAGCGCGGCGTCCAGTCGCATCTTGAGATCCACCCACCCCGGGAACTTCTCGAAGTCGGTGTGCTCCTCGGCAATGTCGAGCCCGTCGCTGCGGAGTTCGGCCTCGACGCCTTCGCCCACCGCCACCACGCGCCCGCCCGGCTCGGCGAGCAGGACCGTGCCGCGGAAACGGTCACCTGCCTGCTCCTCGAACCAGAGGGTGGCGTGCAATTCCACGGCCTCGGTGGCCACCTGCGTCCAGCGGGCCACCCGCACCGGGAACCCGGCCCGGCCGGTCTTGGCCAGCGACCAGTAGGCGGCCAGTTGCAGCGCACTGTCGACGGCCAGGGGCGAGAGTGCCCAGGGCTCCTCGCCCCACTCGGCGGCGGCGCCCCGACGAACCACGCCGCTCACGCCCCGGTCGCCAAGCGCGCCGAGCGCCACCACGCCACGCAGCAGCGGCCCGTGGAAGGTGTGCCGGTAGAAGTTGGCCAGCGTCATGGGCAGGGTGTCGCCGCCCACGGGGGGCGCGGTGATGTTGGGCAGGGGCTCGTCGCTCAGCGCCGCCTTCCAGGCCAGCTTGCCGTTGGCCAGGGCCACGAAGCGGTCGCCGTCAACCCGCAGTTGGAGCTTCACCGGCTCGTCGACGACGATGCCGTCGTACAGGGTGAGGTCCTCCACCGTGCGACCGGAGAGCTGGCAGGCCCACTCCAGCACGGCCGCCATCGGGACGGTGGGGTGCCCGTAGAGCGCGTGGTCGCGCAGCCACGGCATGTCGGGGGTGAGCGTGCGCTCGACCACCATCGCCCGGCGGACGGCGGCCAAGTCCAGCCCGATCACCACCTCCCCGTCGTGGCCGAGTGCGGCGGAGAAGGCGCTCAACCCCTGCGCGGTGTCGACGAACCACAGCCCGTCGTCCCGCATGGCGCGCTTCACGGCCGCCGGGACCGTGGACACCATCTCGCTGTCGGCCCACGGCCCCCACACCTGGGTGGCCGCGCCCACCGCCCGGCCCAGCGCGGCCATGGCGTCGTTCGCGGCGGCGTACTCCGTCTGGAAGGCGTTGCCGAAGCGGGCCGCGTAGCTGCCGATCGACACGATCCAGGCCCCCGGGAAGGCCGCGCGGAGTTGCCGGAGGGCACCCGCCTTCACCGCCAACGCCCGTTCGCCGTCTGCCGTGCCCACCGGCCCGTCGGCGAGCACGCCGGCCGCGTGCACCACGCCGTCGACGACCAGTCCACGGAGATCCGGGGTGCCGGCGAGGTCCAGCCGCACGAAGCGCGCGGCCGGGCCGAGCTCGGCGAGCACGTCGGCGTTGTCGCGGCTCCCGCTCACGATCACTCGCGCACCGCGCTCGACCAGGGCGTGGGCGAGGCGCTGACCCAGCCAGCCGGTGCCGCCGGTGACCAGGATCGTCTGGCCCGCCACGTCCCGCGGGGCGGCGGGGAGGGGTTCCAACCCGACCACGTGCCGCTGGCCGTCGCGGTAGACGACCTCGACGTCGCGCTCGGCCGCGGCCAGTTCGGCCTCGGCCTCGGCCTCGGAGCCGTCGACCACCACCACCTTGTGCTGGGGCCACTCGCGGGCCAGGGCCTTCACGAAGCCGGTGACGGCGCCTGCTGCTGGGTCGTCCCCGAGCACCGACGACACCACGGCCAGGTCGCCCGGCGACAACTTCCGCAGCGCGTGGAGGGCGGGGCGCACCAGCACCCGCGCCGAGCCCGCGCGCCCGCGCCCCGACAAGGGCGCGGCCCGCAGGACGGGGCGGTAGGCCACCATCGGGCGGTCCGGGGCGGTGAGCGGCAGGGCCTCGCCGAGGCCCCCACCCTCCACGGTGCCGACGATGTCGGACACCGTGGGCGAGGTGGCGAACAGGGCCCGGGGGATGCCCGCGAAACCGGGGAAGGCCTCGGACAGGCGCGTGGACAGCTCGTTGGCCATCAACGAGTCGAAGCCCAGGTCGTCAATCAGTTTCTGGTCGGCCCGGAGCGCTTCCATCGGGAAGGCGCTGACCTTCGACACGATGCGCAGGACCTTCGCGGACGTGTCTTCCTCGGTGGCCGCCGGCGCGGCACCGGCGTGGACGACGGGGCCGGCGGGGGTCTGGGCCGTGGGCCGGACGGTGACGATCTCCGAGCTGCGCTGGGGCTCGGACACCACGGGCCAGTAAACCTGCGTGGGGTAGGGCGTGGGCGGCACGGTGGCGATGCCGGCGCCGAAGCCGGTGAGGTCCACCCGGTGCCCGTGCGCGGCGCAGAGCGCCAGCACCCGCAACAGCCCCAGGCCCCCGTCGGCCTCCTCGGCGCCGACCGACACGATCGACTCCCCGCCGTCGAGCACCCCGCGCGCGAAGGCGCAGAGCGTGGCGCCGGGCGCGAGTTGCACGTAGATCTGGGCGCCCACGTCGCGGCACTGCCCGAGGCCGGTGACGTAGTCGACCGGGGCCACGGCGTGGCGGCGGTAGATGTTCTTGACATCGTCGGCCGTCGTCGGCGCCCAGGCCGCGATGCACGACGCCATCGGCAGGCTGGGGGCCGAGAAGGTGGTTTCTGACAGTCCCGCGTCGACGTCGCCCTGGACCGACTCCAGGAGCGGGGAGTGGAAGGCGTGGGACACCGGGATGCGCTTCGCCTTCAGCCCCGCGGCCACGAGGCGATCCACACTACGCTCGACGGCCTCGGTGGGGCCGGAGATCACGTTCTGCCGCGGGTGGTTGAGGTTGGCGACGATCACCTGGGGCTCGAGGTGAGGCGTGATCTCGTCGACCGCCGCCATGCACGCCGCCATCGCGCCGTGATCCCCCGACAGCTTCGACATCGCCTTGCCGCGCCGCGCCACGAAGCGGATGGCCTCGGCCGGGGCGACCGCGCCCGAGAGCGCCGACGCCGTGAACTCGCCCAGGGAGTGGCCCAGGACCACGCTCGGCTTCACCCCGTAGCGGCCCAGGACAGCAGCCACCGCCATGCCCACCGCGAACATCGCCGGCTGGGCAACCTGGGTGTCGGTCAGCGCGGACTCGGTGGCGTCGGGGGCGTAGAGGTAGTCGCGCAGGGGGCGGGCGGTGATGGTGGCCACGGCGGCCTCCATCTCAGCCAGCGTGGCGGCGAACTCGGGGATCGCCAGCCACTGCCGCAACAGGCCCACCCGCTGCATGCCCTGGCCCGGGCAGAGGAAGGCCACCGGCGCGGGGGTGGCGCTGTCGCCCAGCACCACGTCGCGGCCCAGCGCGCCCCGGGCGTTGGCGTCGACACTGAGTTGGTCGCCGACCCTCCGGAGGTGCTTGCGGAGCTCGGGCGTGCTCTGGACCACCATGGCGGCGCGCACGGCGCGGCGCTTGCGGCCCATGTTCAGGGTGTGCGCCACGGCGGCGAGGTCGTCGTCGTCGACGATGGTGTCCGCGAGTTCGGCGGCGTAGCGGCCGAGCAGGGCGCCGTCGTCGGCCGAGATCACCACCAACTGCGCGTTGCCCACCCGCGGCGCCGGTGCGCCCAGCGTGAACAGCCGCGCCGTGCTCCGCGGCGGGGCGGCGTCGAGCACGAGGTGAGCGTTGGTGCCGCCGAAGCCGAAGGACGACACAGTGGCCACCCGCCTCGGGTCCGTCCACGGCACCGGCGCGGTGGGCACGGCGAGGGTGTCGGGGGCGGCGGCGATGTCGGGGTGCGGCGCCGTCCAGTTGGCCAGCGGCGGGATCTCGCGGCGATACACCGAGAGCACCGCCTTGATCAGGCCCGCCACGCCCGCGGCCGACATCGTGTGGCCGACGTTGGCCTTGGCGGAGCCAATCCACACCGGGCGCTCCACGCCCGCGAGGCGACGGCGCAGGGCGTTGATCTCCGTCCGGTCGCCCACCGTGGTGCCGGTACCGTGCGTTTCCACGTGGGCCACGTCGCGGGCCCCGATCTTGGCGTCGTCCCAGGCCGCGGCGATCACCGCTTCCTGGCCCTCGCCGCGGGGCGACATGGGGCCGTCGCCCTTGCCGTCGTTGTTCAGCGCGGAACCCCGGATCACCGCGTACACCCGGTCGCCGTCGCGCTCGGCGTCGGCCAGGCGCTTGAGCATCACCAAGCCGACGCCCTCGCCTTGCACGAAGCCGTCGGCGGCGACGTCGAAGGGTCGACAGATGCCGCCCGGGCTGATGGCGCCGATGCGCGAGAAGCCGACGAGGTGGTCCGGCGTGAGGTTGAGGTACACCCCGCCGGCCAGCGCGGCGTCGATGTGGCCGCAGCGCAGGTAGGTGACGGCGTCGTGCACCGCCACCAGCGCGCTGGCGCACGCGGCGTCGACGGTGAACGCCGGTCCGCCGAGGTCCAACTCCTGCGCGACGACGGCCGCGCTCATGTTGGAGAGCACGCCGGGTCCCGAGAAGGCGCGGGAGGGCACCAGCCGGTTGATCATGTCGCCCAGGCGACGCGCCTCCTGCTCCGTGGCCGCGTCGCCGAATTGCCCGGCGGCGAGCATCTGTGCGATGGTGCGCGCCCCCAGGATGGATCGGAACTCCATCGCGCAGAGGCCGAGGAAGGTACCCACGCGCGAGCGGTCGATGGCCCGGCCACCCTCCACCCGGTCGATGCTGGCGGCGTAGCCGGCGTCCTGGAGGGTGTTCCAGGCACACTCCAGCGCGAGCCGCTGCTGCGGGTCCATGACCTCCACCCGCCGGGGCGGGATGCCGAACTCCATGGCCGGGAAGCTGGCCACGTCGTCGAGGAAGGCGCCGTGCGGCGCGTAGTACCGGTCCGCCGTGCGCTGGCTGGTGGAGAAGAAGGCCTCGTGATCCCACCGCGCGCGCGGCGGCGGCCCGAAGTGGTGCCGTCCCTCGCGGACGAGCTGCCAGTACCGGTTGACGTTGTCGGCGCCGGGAAAGCGGCAGCCGAGGCCAACGACGGCAATGTCGCTCGTGGCGGCCACGGTCTAGCCTTGCTTGCTGTTTTCGATGAGCGCCGCCAGGTCGCCGAAGGTCTGGATGCGAATCATCACCTCGTCGGAAAACTGGGTTTCAAGCTTCTCCTCGAGGAAGCCCACCATCTCCATGGTGGCCACGCTGTCCAGGCCCAACTCGCGGATTTCCATCTCCGGTCGGATCGTGCCGAGCTTGGCGGTCTTTGACGGGTCCACGGCGGAGATCGCGGACTTGATGAGGTTCAGGCTGTCCATGGTATTTCCTCAGGTTTCGGGGGTGCGGTTGACGAGCTTGTTGGCGGTGTGCGCGGCGCGCCCCCAGAGGGACTTCGCCACGTGCTTGGCGACGGTGAGTTTCTCGCCCGAGCTGCCGAGGGTGCGGTCGCCCTCTTTGCCCAGGGTGCCCGCGAGGTACTGCTGGCGGGTCTTGTTGCGCTGGAGCTTGCCGGAGCTGGTCTTGGGGAGCTGCCCGGCGGCCATCAAGACCACGTTGGCCACCTTCAGCGACAGTTGCTCCGCCACGGCGGCCCGGATGGCGTCGGCGGTGTTGTCGGGCCGGTCCGGGCGGGTTTCCGCCACCACGACCAGCTCCTCGCTGTCGTCGCCGGGCACCGAGAAGGCGACCACGTTGCCCTTGCGCACGCCCTCCACTTCCGCGGCCGCCCACTCGATGGTGGTGGGGTGGTGGTTCCGGCCGTTGAGGATGATGAGATCCTTGGAGCGGCCGGTGATGTAGATGTTGCCATCTCGTTTGAAGCCGAGATCCCCGGTGCGCAGCCAGCCGCTGGGCAAGAAGCAAGCTGCGGTGGCCTCGGGGTGCTTCCAGTAGCCGGGGGTGACCGAGGGACCCCGGTGGACGATCTCGCCCTCGACGTTCTCGCCCAGGAGGCTGCCCTCGTCGTCCATGATGGCGAGGTCGTGCTCCGAGAAGGGTTTTCCGCAGCTCACGAAGGCCGGGCCGTCGTCGTGCAGCGCCGAGGCGAAGAGTTGCTCACCCCGGGTGTGGAAGCTCATGGCCAGCGTGGCCTCGGCCATGCCGTAGGCGGGCATGATGCTGCCGCGCTTGAGGCCGGCCTTGGCGAAGGTCTCCTCGAAGCGCAGCATCGTGGCGAGGTGGATGGGCTCCGCGCCGCAGCCGTACACGCGACCGTGGCTGAGGTCCCACTTGGCGAGGTCCGCCTCCGTGGCCTTGCGTGCGGCCAGGGCGTAGGCAAAGTTCGGGCCGAAGGTGTGCTGGGCCTTGTAGTCGCTCATGACCTGCATCCAGATGTTCGGGCGCTTCACGAACAAGAGCGTGGGGATGAACACCGCCGCCATGCCACACACCAGGGGCGTGGTGACGAAGCCGATGAGGCCCATGTCGTGGTAGAGCGGCAGCCAAGACACCGCCGTTTCCGCGAAGGGCACCAGTTCCATGCCCTCGGTGGCGATGGCCCAGGCGTTGGCCATCAGGTTGCCGTGGGTGACCATCACCCCCTTGGGCGCCGCCGTGGAGCCCGAGGTGTACTGCAAGAAGCACAGGTCGTCCGGGACGACGGAGGGCATGGCGCCGTCGATGGCGGGGCAGGCGTCGAGTTTCTCGACGGTGAGGAGGTCCCGTAGCGACTTGACCTTGGGCACCACCTGCCAGAGCACGCTCTGGAGTTGCCCGTCGGTCAACAAGAGCGAGGCCTCGGCGTCGGCGAGGATGCGCAGCGCGCCGTCGGCCCAGGCGTCGAGCTTGCCGAACGACAACGGCGGGTACATCGGCACCGGCACCAGCCCGGCGTACAAGCAGCCGAGGAAGGAGATCACGAAGTCGCGAGGCTGCGAGAGGACCATGCCAACGCGGTCCCCCTTCTTCAGGCCCAGGCCCAGCAGCCGCCGCCCCCGGGTTTCCGCCGCCTCGTTCAGCGCGTCGAAGGAGAAGAAGCTGGGCTTGGCGGCACCGTCGAGGTAGGTGTGGCCCACGTCCGTGACCCCGCGCAGTCGGCGCAAGGCGTCGACCACGGTGGCGGGTTTTTGCGAGACGTCGGGTCGGACGATCGGGGTCATCGGCTCTCCGGTACGCGGGGGGGTGGGCGTGTACCATGCCCGGACGAGTTGTCCAAGTGCGCGAAATGGCTTATTTACAGACTGACCGGTCAGTTTGGGGCAGCGCCGTCGCCCTCGGGGCGCGCTCGAGGAGCCCGGCGGCCAGGAAGTACGGGTGGCGGGCGCCGAGCCGCCGCGCGGCCGGGTTAGCTCGCGTCGTGAGGAACTCATGCTCCGAACCGTCGCCCTCCTCCTCGTCGCCAACGTCTTCATGACCGCCGCCTGGTACGCGCACCTCAGAGACCTCAAACACGCCCCGTTGTGGGTGGCGATCCTGGCCAGTTGGGGCATCGCCTTCTTCGAGTACTGCCTGCAAGTGCCTGCCAACCGTATCGGTCACGCGACGCTGAGCATCGCCCAGCTCAAGATCATCCAGGAGGTGATCACGCTGGTGGTCTTCGCCGGTTTCTCGGTCCTGTACCTGCGTGAACGGCTCACGTGGAACTACGCCGGCGCGGCGGCGTGCATGGTCGGCGCGGCCTGGTTCATGTTCCGTCGCTGAGGCCCGCGCCCCCCCCGGCGCCGCCCCGTGGCCCGGTTTCGGATTACCCCGGCGGCATGCCAGGCCCCTTCCCCGGGATCACCCTCCGCGTGCCATCGTCGCACATCGACATGTTCGGCCACTGCAACCACGCCCGGTACCTCGAGTACATGGAGTGGGCGCGCTTCGCCTGGGCGGCGCACGCCGAGGACCCCATCCCGGAGATGGTGAAGAACGGGCGGGGGCCGGCGATCCTCCGGGCGGACCTGCGCTACCGCCGCGAGTGCCTGTACGACGACGAGCTCCACGTCTCCGTCGTCCCCCTCTCCGCTCGTCGCGACATCGGCAAGCTTCGACAGGTGATCACCCGCACCCGCGACGGGGAAGTGGTGTGCGAGGGCGAGCTCACGTTCGTGATGATCGACCTGGTGGCGCGCAAGGCCACGAAGCTCCCCGCCGGCTTCCTGGCCGGCCTGGCGCGGGGCGACGGATAGCGGAGTCCGGGCCGGCGTACACGTCGCCCCGATTCGGAATAGCAGCGCGCCCCCTCCACCCCCGGGAGCCGTCATGCGCAGCTGGTCGACCCAGGACAGCACGGAACTCTACAACGTCCGCAACTGGGGCCGGGACTACTTCCGGGTGAACGACCAGGGCAACGTGGAGGTCACCCCGGCCGGCCCACGGCAGGGTGGCATCGACCTCAAGCTACTGGTCGACGACCTCGTCCGTCGCGACCTGCAACTGCCGCTGCTCGTGCGCTTCACCGACATCTTGGAGCATCGGCTCAAGACCCTCGCCAACGCCTTCAAGGGCGCGATCAAGGAGTACGAGTACGAGGGGCACTTCCGGGGTGTGTACCCGGTGAAGGTGAACCAGCAGCGGCACCTCGTCGAGGATATCGTGCGATTCTCCGAGGCCCACCACAT
>CAYHRZ010000076.1:0-14529 GCA_964359125.1 uncultured Klebsiella sp.
ACCGACAACGACTGCGACGGCTCGGTGGACAACGACGCCGCCGACGCGAGCACCTTCTACGCGGATGCCGACGCAGACACCCACGGCGACGCCACCACCGCCGATGTCACCTGCGACGCCCCATCCGGCTACGTGGCCAACAACGACGACTGCGACGACAACGAGGCCAGCGTGTACCCGGGCGCCGACGAGTCCTGCGACGGCCTCGACAACGACTGCGACGGCGAGACCGACGAGGACGCGCTCGACGCCTCGACGTGGTACCGCGACGCCGACGACGACGGCTACGGCGGCCAAGCCGACACCGAGGTCGCGTGCGACGACCTGCACGACCCCAACTACGTGGACAACAACAACGACTGTGACGACGCGGACGACTCGGTGTACCCGGGCGCACCCGAGTACTGCGACGGCGTCGACGACGACTGCGACGACGACATCGACGAGTCGGCGGTGGATGCCTCGACCTGGTACCTCGACGCCGACGACGACGGCTACGGCGACTCGGCGTCGAGCGAGACTGCTTGCGACGACTTGCACGACGCGAATTACGTGGACGACAGCACCGACTGCGACGACGCGGACGCGGCGGTGAACCCGGGGGAGGCCGACGAGCCCTACGACGGCTACGACGTCGACTGCGATGGCGACGAGGGGGAGGACGACTATGACGCGGACCTCGATGGCGTGACCGATGTCCTCTCCACCGACGACGCCGACGTAACGATCCTGGGAGGCAGCGCGGGCGACAACATGGGCAACAGCTCGGCTTTCCCGGGCGACGTGACCGGCGACGGCGTCGATGACCTTTGGGTGAGCGCGCACGCCGCAGACCCCAACGGCATCTCCAGCGCTGGCCAGGGCTACCTCTTCGCGGGGCCCGTGACCGGCGACCTCACCATTTCGAGCGCGACGCTCACCTTCTCCGGGACGACCAGTGGCGACTACGCCGGCCTCGGGGGTCGGAGGATCGGCGACGTGCTCGGCGGCGACGGCATCGACGACCTCGCCTTCTCGGCGATCGCGGCGGAGTCTGACACCGAGACCGACGCCGGGATCGTCTACCTGTTCGAGGGCGGAACGGCGCTGGGCGGCAGCGTCGGCCCGAGCGACGCGGACGTGACCATCCTCGGCGACGGTGTGAGCGCCTACCTCGGCAACGCGATGTATGGCGGCGACCTTGACCGCAGCGGAAACTACGACCTGATGGTGGGCGTGGGGTACGCGGAGGGCAACAAGGGTGCGCTCTACCTCTTCCTCGGGGAGACGCTAGACGCCGGGGGCACCTTTGACGTGGGCGCAGGGGAGTACCACCAGCGCCTCCTCGGCGAGAACGCGGGCGACACGGCTGCCCGCCGAGCCTGCGCGCTGAACTACGACGGCACGCGCGCCGCCTCAGACATCGTCGTGGCTGGCCAGTTCTACGACTCGACCGACAGCAGCGGTGCCGCGGTGGGCGGACGCGTGTACGTACACAACTACACCAGCACCACGGGCGACGTGGCCCTGGCCTCGGCTGCGGAGACCTTCGACGGTGCTGCGGGAGAGCAGGTCGGGATGTCGATCGCCTGCGGCGACCTCGATGGGAGCGGCCTCGACAGCTTCCTCGCCGGTGGCGGCGAGGCCGCCGACGGCCGGGGCGAGGCCTTCCTCGTCGCGGCGGGAACTTCCTCGGACCCCGTCGCCACGGCAGCGATCACGACGTTCACCGGCGGGAGCGGCGACGCCTCAGGGTTTGGAAACGACATCTCGCTCGGGGACTGGAACGGCGACTCGACCCTGGACGTCGCGCTCGCCGCGTACGAGGACACCACGACCTCGGGCGCGGTGTTCCTGTTCCTTGGCCCGATTCCGACGGGAACCCTAGACACGGACGTTGACGCCGACCTCACCTTGTCCGGCGACGCCGACGACCGGCTGGGTGCTTCCGCCGCCCTCGACGGGGACGTCAACGACGACGGCTACGACGACCTGCTCGCTGGCGCCGACCTCCACACCGGCAACCGCTCGTCGCAGGGAGCCGTCTACCTACTCTTCGGCGGCCCCTGGTAGCTACCCACTCACGCGAGGTCCCTCATGCTTGCAATCCAGATCTTCCTCCTGTCCGCCTGCCCCGCGCCGCCCGACGGCTCCGGCGACAGCACCGTGAAGGACGACGCGCCCGGGCCCGACACCGCCACCGACACCGGGGATGACAGTGGTACCGACACGGCGATGGAAACCGGGGGGGAAACAGGCGACACGGAGGACACCGCGGGCGACACCGACACCGGCGACACGGGCGAAGACACAGCGCCGGTGGCGGCCGACATCACTGGCGACTTGCGACCCTCCGACGCCGACGTCATCGTCAACGGCGGCGAGGGGGACAACGTGGGCTACGGCGCCGCCGTAGGCGACATCGACAACGACGGGATCCCCGACCTCATCGCCGGCGCCCACGCCGACGACGCGGGAGGGGCCGATGGTGGCGCGCTCTACATCTTCCCCTCCCCCGGCTCGGGAACCTACACCGGCGCCGACGCGACCCACACGCTCTACGGAGCCGAAGGGGATCACCTGCCGTCGCGGACACTGGTCGTCGATTTCGACCGCGATGGCGCCATGGATCTCCTGGCCAGCTCGGCGGGGGCCGACTACGACGCTGACCACACCGACAGCGGGAACCTCTACGTGCTCTTCGGCCCCTCGGGCGGCTGGGCCGCGTCCGGCTCCATCTCGAGCAGCGCCGACCGCACCTGGTCGGGGAGCACCGCGAACGCGTACCTCGGCGGCGCCCTCGTCGCCGCGGGCGACATGAACGGCGACGGCTGGTCCGACGTGCTCACCGGCGCCGTGTACGAGAGCGCGGGGGCCCTCAACCGCGGCGTCGCCATGGTCCTGCTCGCGGGGACCGGGGGCACGGGCGACGGGGCGCTGGAGACCCACGCGGCGGCCTCCTCCTGGTACGGCGTGGCCAACGAGACGGCAGGGCGCAGCCTCGCGGGCTGTGACCTCGACGGTGACGGGGCCGCCGACATGGTCGTGGGCGGCAACTTCTGGAGCCCTGAGCCTGGCGTCGTGGATCCCGTGGGGCGGGTCGCGGTCGTCGACGCGCTCACCGCAAGGTCGGCCGGACTCAACAGCAAGCTCGACGACGCGCCCGCCCAGTTCACCGGCGAGACCGCCTACGAGTTGTTGGGCCAGGACGTGGCGTGCCTCGGCGACGACAGCGGCAGCGGCTACAACGCGCTCGCGATGGCCAGCAACTCCGGCGCGGTGATTGGCAAGGTGACCATCGTGGACGGTGGAAGCGCGTTCTTCTCGACGGGAACCACCACCGCCAAGGCCGCCGGCGTCGCCGTGCTGTCGGGGGCGTTCAACGAGCTGAGCTTCGGGCAGTCCATCGCCGCCGGCGACGTCAACGGCGACGGGCTGACCGACCTCGTGGTGGGCGCCGGCGAGGAAACCGACGGGTCCAGCTTCGTGTGGTTGTTCGACGGACCCCTGACGGCCTCGGCCTCGCGCACCACCGCGACGGCCCACGCCACGATCACCGGTGCGCAGCCCGGCGATCGCTTCGGGATCGCGACGGACGTGGCGGATCTCAATGGTGATGGCTTCGGCGACCTCGTCGTGGGCGCCGACCTCGCCGACGAGGCGGCCGACAACGCGGGGCAACTCACGGTGTTCTTCGCGAAGTGACACGGCCGAGGCGTCGCCTGCGCCTCCCCGTGTCCGGTCCCCGTCCGATGCCGCCCGCCCGCCGGGCGCCTACGGTCGTGGTGCGGCGGCGGGAACCTCCCCTCCCGCGAGCCACCCCCCACCGCCTGGAGGCCACGTGTCCAACAAGAACCAGCAGCCCCTGTCCACCAAGATCGCGACGGGCCTGAGCACCACCGCGCAGACGGCCGGCCTCACGACCACGCCGTTGCAGGTCCTTGGGCAGCAGCTCAGCAACAGCAGCAAGATCGCGGACAGCTTCAACACGGTGAAGATGGGCGTCCCGTCGGGAGGGCTGAAAGGGCTCACGCTCGAGACGGGCATGCCGACGATCAACGGCAAGTGGGGGGCCGGGTTGCAGACGGGCGCCGCGGCCCTCAACTATGCCTCCGGCGTGGCCAGCGGCTACGACGCCTACTCCCAGTCCGGCGCCAAGACCGGCATCGGGAAGGTGATGGAGGGGCTGGTCGATGGCGGGATCAACACCGCGTTCAATTTCTTCGGCCCCACGTCGGTGGCCGGCCTCGGAGAGACCCTGCTCCAGGACGATCCCTCCAGCCGCAACCTCGGCGGCTTCGTCAACGCGGTGTCCAGCATCGCCGGCGGCACGACCGACGCGCTCGCGGGCGGTGGCACGGAGTACCTGGGCAAGGTGGTCAAGGCGAACCGGGAGGGCAAGAACGGCGCCTTCGTGAAGCACCTCTCCCACGTGAGCGACGGCTTCGAGTTCTACCGGCAGCAGGGACTCGGGAACGGCTTGAAACAGGTGGGTAGCGCGATGTACGACATGGTGATGGGCGACGACGCCCCGACGCCCAAGGCCATCGACCCGGGCACGAGCGACTGAAAGCGCCCGCGGGCGCCGCGGGGCGGCCGGCGAGGGGAGCGCGCGCCTGGTGGCGGCGTGACGGCTGGCCGCTTCGGCGGTTACCTCGTGCCTCATGCTCCTCCTCCTCGCGGCGGCCGCACCGGCGCTTGCCCAGTCCATGCCCGGCTGCGCCTCTAGCCCCACGCCCGGCGAGCTCCTGGCGATGCTCGACACGGTCGAAGCTCGGTACGGTGCGCTCGACGCCACGGGTTTCCGCGGCGCGTGGGACACCTTCGAGGCGGAGCTGCGCTGCATGCCCGACGGCATGACGCCGCAGCTCGCCGCGCGGGTGCTGCGGGCCCAGGGCCTGGTGGACTGGCTGGCCAAGCGTACCGAGTTCGCGACGGCCGCCTTCGCCGCCTCCCGGACCGCCGATCCCCACGGCTTCTTCCCGCTCACGGTGATGCCCGCCGAGGCGCCCGAGCGGGCCGCCTACGAGGGGGCCTCAGCGGAGCCCGGGACACTTGTCCCGTTCACACCGCCGCCGGTCGGCGCGGTCAGTCTCGACGGGATCGACGCGCAGATGCGGCCCGCCTCCCGGCCGGTCGTGTACCAGTACACCGACCCCGACGGGATGCCACGCGACACCGGCGTATTCGCCGCCGACAAGCCCTTCCCCGTGATCCTCGCACCGCCGCCGGACCGGCGCCGACCGTCGGCCGGGCAGTGGGTCGGGGGAGCGCTCTCGGCGGGTCTGCTCGCCACCGGGGGCGCCGTGTACGCCGCCGGGCTGTCGGCGGACCAGAATCCGGACTATCGCCAGTTGTGCCCTGATGAAGGCGCGAACTCGGTGGACTGCGACGCCGCCCGGGCCTACTACGACAGCACGATCTACCCGGCGGTGGTGTCCGGGATCGGGCTGATGATCGCCGGGGGGGCAGGGCTGGCGGGTACCGGGGTGTGGGTGGCGGTCACGAGCGGGGGCGCCAGCGTCGGGATGGGCGGACGGTGGTAGTGCTCCAGGGCGCGGCGCGGGCCGTGCCGCAGCGCGGGCCGTAGGTGGTACGGCAGTACACCGTCGGCCCGGTGATCGGCAGCGGCAGCTTCGGCGCCGTGTACCGGGCCGAGTTCGAGGGCGACGCGGGGTTCAAGAAGACCGTCGCGCTCAAGCTACTCAAGGAGGACCTCACCGACCGCTCCGACACCGGCGACCGCCTGCGCGACGAGGCGCGCCTGCTCGGGCTGGTGCGCCACCGCGCCATCGTGGGTGCCGACACGCTCGCGCGGCTCGGCAACCGCTGGTGTGTCGTGATGGAGTACGTCGACGGCGCCGACCTTGGCGAGCTTGTGCGGCTGTCGGGGCCGGTGCCGGTGTCGGCCGCCTGCGAGGTGCTCGCCGAGGTTGCCGGGGCGCTGCACGCGGCGCACTCGGGCCGGTCAGGCGACCGCGAGCTCGGTGTCCTCCACCGCGACGTGAAGCCGGGCAACATCCGCCTCACCGCGCTCGGTGCCGTGAAGCTGCTCGACTTCGGCATCGCCCGCGCCGACTTCGAGGGACGGGAAGCGCAGTCGGGACAGATGTACTTCGGCTCGTTGCCCTACATGTCCCCGGAGCGGTTCGCGCGTGTCGACTCCGCCGCGGGCGACATCTACGCCCTGGGCGCGGTGTTCGCGGAGATGTTGCTCGGGCAGCGCATCGGCCAGACCACGACCGACGAGGCCAAGCACGGCCGCCGCCTCGCGCGGGTGCTGGAGGCGGTCGAACGCATGGGGCACCCGCCCGAGGTGCGGGCGCTCCTGGCCTCGATGCTCGCCTACGACGCGCCGGACCGGCCCGCGGCGCGGACGGTCGAGGCCCAGGCCACGGCGCTCGCCCGGGCCCTCGGCGGCCCCGCCCTGCGCGACTGGCTCGAGCACTGGGTGCCTCAGGCCCAACACTTCCACGAGGAGCACCGCGACCACCGGTTCGGGAGCGTGCTCGTCGAGGGCGCCGACGGGACGATGGACTCCCTCAGCATGCCGGCGTCCACGTGGGTCGGCGCGGAGGGGTCGTCGCCGGGGGAGGCCGCCGAGCCGCGCACGCCGCTTCGACCGCCGCCCGCGCCGCCCGCCGCAGCGGCCGCGCGCCCGCCCCAGGGGCGCCAACATCCCGTTGCGATGGCAGCGGCAGGGCGGCGTACGGGTTTGCTCGCCGCTTCGCTCGCGCTGGGGGTACCCCTCGGCGTGGCGCTGGGTTCGATGGCGATGCTGGGTGCGGGAGCCTGGTGGTGGTTCCACCGCGCGCCGGTCGAGGCGCCGGAACCGGCCATCACGCCGGCCGAGGAGGCGCCGGCGCAGGTCGAGCCGCAGTTGCCGACTACGCCCGAGCCCGCTCGGCCCCGGTCGAGGGCAGCGACGGAGCCGGTCGTCGTGCCGGCCGAGGCCGAACCCGTCACGCCCACCACCGGCCGCGTCTTGGTTACTGGCGACGCGAAATCGGTGTGGTTCGAGAGCCCCACCGGCCGCAGCGGCGCGGGCGACCTTGCCGAGGGATCGTACGTGGTGATGGCCACCTTCGCCGACGGCCTCCCGCGGAAGGCGGGGACCGTGGTCGTCGCCGGCGGCACGTCGGTCGTGGTCCACTGCGTCGAGGAGTTCACCCGGTGCCGGGTGGAGTAGCGGGGCGGCGGCGATCGGCCGGTGCCCCGTTCGCGACCCGCGCCGCGCGACTGTCGCCGCCCTCGCCGGTCGCGCCTACCAGCTCCGGATCGCCCCCGACGGACTCGACGTGCCGTACGACTCGTAGACGCTGGCGGGGACCTCCGAGCCGCACGACGTGCTGCTGTTGTTGTGGATGATCGACTCCGAGTGGGCGTAGCAGGGGCTGCCACTCGACGCCGTGGCGCTCTGGATCGATAGAAACGCCCCGTCGACGCCCGCGAAGGAGTAACCGTAACCATTGGTGCCCGTGGCGGTGGCGTTGTCGGCCGCCATCATGCCCAGGTCGGCGGCCCAGAAGGCCGCGCGGGAGGTCTGGCCGGAGCTCTCGGCGCCCTCGGCGTTCATCCAACCCGCCTGGCTGGCCTGGTAGCCCTGGTACGCCGTTGACACGTCGACGGTGGCATACGCCGCGTTCACGCCCGCTCCGTACTGCGCCGTGAAGCCGCTGACCCCGTTGTCGGTGGCCTCCGCGCCGTAGGCGTAGATGTACCCGCCGTCGAGCGAGCGGAAGCCGTCGTAGCTGTTCGCGTCGGCCACCACGCCCTCGGCGCGCGCCGCCGCGCCCTGTTCGGCCACGATGCCATGGTAGAAGTTCGACACCGTCACGTCGGTGCCGAGGTTCACCACCGCGTTCATGTACGCGTAGATGCCGTGGGTGTCGGTCGTGTTGTCGCCCGACACGACGATGTTGTCGACGAGTCCGAGGCTGCGCCCGTCGCCCACCACGAGGCCGTGTGTCCCAGTGAACGCCAACTCGGCGCCGAGGCCGTCGCCCAGCACGTGGATGCGGTCGCCGTCGGGGTGAGTGAACACCACCGGGGAGGTGTGGTAGTACGTGCCACTCGCGAGGAGGATCTCCACGGTGGCCGAGGCGCCGATGTGTACGCCGTCGAGCGAGGCCAGGGCGTCGTCGAGCGTGGCAAAGTCGGCAGGCACGGCGAGCGAGGTGTCGCTGTCGATGAAGCGTGCCGAGAACGTCGACGAGCCCACGTAGTCCCCCTCGACCACCGCCAGCCGCTCGTCGAGGCCCGTGGCCAGGTCGCTGGACTCCGTCTCGGCGGCGGCGAGCGCTGTTGCCGTCGCGTAGTCGCCCTCGATGGCGGCCACCCGGGCATCGAGCGGCGACACCAGGTCGTCGCAGTACGCTTCCGTCGCCAGCCCAGCCAGCGCGCCGCTGTCGACGTACGCCTGGTCCTGGACCCAGGTCGTCACGCCCGCGCCGACCGCGTCGCAGTAGGCCTCGGACGCCAGGCCGTCGAGCGCGGTGGCGTCGAGGTAGCCCTCTGCCTCCACCCACTCCGTCACCGCCGCCGCCGCCGCGTCGCAGTAGACCTCGGTGGCGTAGGGCGCCGCCTCGATCGCGTCGATCCTCCCGACTGCGGCCGCGAGTTCGCCGCGCAGGGTGTCCAACTCGGCCTGGATCGCCGCCATCTCGGCCTCCGTGGCCGAGTCGACCTCGGCCTTCCCCGCGGCGTAGCCTCGCTCGTAGGCGGCTTCGGTGTCGGCCGTGTCGGCCGCGCCGTCGGGCGGGGCGGGGCACCCGAAAAGCAGGGCGAGGGGGAGGAGGACGAGGGTTCTGTGCACGGGCGCTCCGGAGAGCGGCAAAGTTACCACGCGCGCCGCCGCGAGGACTCGGGGGGACTCCCCCGGGGCGGCCAGGGCGGGGATACACCGGCACGGAGTGTCGAGCCCGCACGCCATTCTCCACGCGGACGGCCAGGACTGGAAGGTCGGCGCGGGCGGCATCGTCGGGCGCCTGTCCAGTGCGGCGTGCCGGGTGCGGGACCCACGGGTGAGCGAGGCCCACGCGATGGTGAGCCTGCGCGGGCGCGAGCTGCGGCTCCTCGCGCTGCGCGGTCGCCTGCTGGTCGACGGCCGGGAAGACGACCACGTCGCCCTCGAGCCCGGACTCACCGTGGAACTGGTCGCGGGCGTGGGCCTGACCGTACGGACCGTCGTCGTTCCCGACGAGGTGCCGGGCCTGGAGGTGACGGGCCAGCCACCGCGTGAGCTCTGCGCCGGGCGATACTCGTTGCTCCCGACCGGCGAGCTCGTGCCGCGCTACGCCGACGATGGCTTGCTGCACGCCTGGTCGGCGGGCGACGAGTGGCACCTTCAAGTCGCAGGCCACTCCATCACCACCTGGAAGCGCGGCCTGAGCTGCAGCGTGGGCAGGTTCAGCGTGCGATGTGTGCCCGTCAGCGTGAGCCTGGTGAGCGCACCGGGAACGGTCGCGCTCGAACTGCCCCTCACCCTCGTCGTCCGCCACACGACCGTGCACGTGCTGCGGTCGCGCCACGAGCCGGCCGTGATCGACGGCATCCCGGGACGGATCGTGTCGGAGGCGGCCCTCCTCAACGCCCCAGCACCCTGGCACGTCGTCGCCGGGGAGGTCTGGCCGCACCTCAGCGACCCCTTCCAGCTCCGCACGCTCTGGGATCGCAGCACGCGCAGGCTCCGGGCCCGCCTGCGCGAGATCGGCGTCCGCGACACGCTCGTCCGCGCCGATGGGAGGGGCAACGTGGAGCTGTTCTTGTTCCCGGGCGACCAGGTCCGCGACGAGGCCTAGGTACCTCCCCGGCGGTGTCCGATCGGTGTCCGATGCCGCGGGGAGGGCCCGGGCGTACGGTGGGTGCACAAGGAGCGACCATGCACGCCGAACTGTTCGACTGGATCACGGAAGGGTTCACTGCCGAGGAGCGCTCGAACTTCGCCGAGGCGATGCTCTCTGCCGCGCCCTCGGCTCGGCTCCAGCGCACCACCCGCCACGGCCGCATGCTGCTCGCCGGTGTGGACCACGACGACCTGCTGCACGAGGCGACGGAACTCCTGGTCGTGGTGTCGACGGTCACCCGGGGCGCCGAGGCCGCTGAGGTGGCCCTCGCGGCCGCGTGATCGCTGGCCGCTGTCCCGTCCAAGCTCGACGACCACCCAACTGCACTCGCACCCGGAGCGACGATGCCGATGTTCCCGAAACCCCGCGACCCCGTGCCCCCGGCGCGCGGGACGGAACCCACCGCCTTCCTGTTGGTGTCGGGGCCGTACGGCCAGCTCCGGGAACCGCTAGATCGCCCCCCGCCGCTGCGGCCCGTGGTGAGCGTGGTCCGCCGTGCCCCCGTGGCCTCGGGTTGCCTGCCCGCGCGTCCCAGCCCACAGCGGGCCGGATCCACACCACGGCCCCACCGCGCGGACGCCGGTGTCTCGCCGTTCGTTCACGTCGCCGGGCTGCACGCCGGACCGGGGGCGGAGGAGAGCCGGGCCGCACAGGCGAGGGTCGCGGCCCTGGTCGGCGCGATCCTCGTCCTCCTGCTCGCGGCCACGCTGGCGGCGGCAGGAGCCGCCGCCGTCCGCGTCGCGACAGCGGCATCGCCGCCCGAGGTGATCGTGTCGGCACCGCCTCCCCCCGCGTGGGATCGCGAGGAAGAAGCCGATGCGCCCGACGACGAGGACGGGGACCCCGTGCCGCCCCACGTGGGTCGGCCGCGCCCACGCGCCTCGGCCCCCGCGGCCGCTGCGACCAGGGCGCCGGCGGAGGGCATAGTCCGCGTCCGGTTCACCGGTGACCGGATTCCGAGCGGGGTCGAGGTCACCTGCGATGGCGCCTACCGCCGCCGCGAGCCGCTGAGCGACGGCGCCGCCACGTTCACCGGGGTGCCCAGCACCGCGGAATGCAAGATGCACCTGCGGGGGGTCGTCGCGACCGCGGCGACCGTTCGCGCCGGCCAGGCCTATGGCTGCTCGGTGCTCGGGACCACCACCCGATGTGCACCCGGGTGATCCGCCACCACCCTGTGATAGTTTCCCCGACCGGAGTCCCCATGAACATCACCCTCCTCCTCCTCGCCGCCTGCCCCGAGCCGCCCGACGCGGTGACCGACACCGCCACCGACGCAGCCATCGAGGCGCTCCGCGCCGAGATCGACGAGCTGCGCGGCGAGCTGGAGTCAGCCAAGGAAACGTGTGTCACAGCCGAAGAGCTCGGCGACTACGCCACCGTGGCCGACCTGGACGGCTACGCGACGACGGCCCAACTCGCGGACTACGCGACGACAGCCACCCTGGCCGACTACGCCACCGTCGCCGCGCTGGACGCGGAGGCCACCGCACGGGCCGACGCCGACGTGGCGCTCGGTGCCGCCGACACCGACCTCGACGGGCGCCTGGCCGTGATCGAGGCGGACTACGTCACCTCCGCCGCCCTGGCCGTGTCGCTCGCGGACTACGCGTTGTACAGCGACGCCGTGACGCTCGCCGACGCAGCCCAGTCGGCGGCGGAGTCGAACGCCTACGCGTACGCCGACGGCTTGGCCGCGAGCGCGGCCAGTCGGCTCGACGCCATCGAGGACGACTACGCGACGGCCTCGGCCCTCGCCGACACCGACGCGCGCGTCGCGGCACTGGAAGCCTACGCTACCGACCTCGACACCCTCGCCCTGTTGACCGACTACCTCAGCGTGAGCGGGACGACCGTAATCGTGGAGGGCGCGAACTTCGTGGTTCGCAACGGCACCGGCGACAGCGAGAGCGCCGACGGCACGGGCAACCTCGTGATCGGCTGGAACGAGGCCGCGGGCACTGAAACGCGCTCGGGCTCGCACAACCTGGTGATGGGGCTGCGCAACGAGTACACCGGGTTCGGTTCCATCGTGAGCGGCTGGGACAACACCGTGGAAGCCAACGGCGTGATGGCGCTGGGAAGCCGCAACACCAGCTACACCGCCGACCACACGGCCGGCTTGGTCGCTTTCCGGAGCGAGGTCAGCGACGAGTTCTCTTCGATCATCTCGGCGTGGGACTCGGTAAACAGCGGCTACGCGGCGGTGATCGTGGGTGGACAGGAGAACGAGGCGCGGGGCGACTACGGGGTCATCGCGGGTGGCTACGGCAACGACGTCGGCGACTCCTCGGCGATCCCGGAGTACGCGGCCGTCTTCGGCGGGTACGGCAACCTCGCGAGCGGTACATACGCCGTGGCCTCCGGCGGCGACCGGGGCACCGCCAGCGGGGAGTACAGCGTTGCCCTCGGCGGCAACCAGGGCGTGTCCAGTGGTACGGCGACGGTGGTGAGCGGGGGGGAGGACAACGCGGCCTCCGGCGACTACGCGGTCGTGGTCGGCGGCGCGGGCAACTGGGCGCGCGGACGTTCCGCCAGCATCTGCGGAGGCTACACGTCTGGAACCACGGGCAACTACGCCTCCATCCTCGGGGGCCTGTCCAACAGCGCCGACCACGAGTACAGCACCATCGTCGGGGGCACCGGGTACTACACCGACGCGCAGTTCGACATCGGCCCGGGTGCGTGGTGAACTGCCGGTTGCACCCGTGATGGATCGTGCTGCTCCGATCCAAACAACGGGGGCAGCGACGCGAGGGTCCTCGATAGCGGGCGGCGAAGTGGGAAAGTTGCACCGCGGCAGCGAAGTCGCCCCCCCGAACGCCACCAGACCGAGCGCGGAGACGTGGCGGCCCTCGGCCACCGGCTCCGCCGCGAGCGGCAGGCGCGCCACGGTGTTGGCAGTTTGACGCAGGGCATGGAGCACGAAGTCGCCCGTGCGCGCGGCGTGCCCGCCCACGCCCGGGAGACGCAGCCGGGGCGGCGGCATGTCGTGGTAGGCCGACGTGCCGGCACCGCCGATGCCCGACGACGCCCCCTCGTCAAGCGGGAATCAACCACCATTGGCGCATGATAGCCTTTGCCCGCCGGAGATCCCATGAGCCTGAACCTCCTCTTCCTCCTTGCCTGCCCCGAACCGCCCGAGGCTGTCGATACCGGCAGCGCCTACGCCGAGGGCTACGCGGCCGGCAAGGCCGAGGCCGAGGGGGCCCTGCAGACCCAGCTCGATGCCCTCGCCGCCCGGCTCGATGCGATCGAGGCCGCCGACTACGCCACCACCGCAGACCTCGCGGGCTACGCCACCACCGCAGACCTCGAGGGCTACGCCACCACCGAGCAGCTGGCGGGCCTCGTTTCTGCCGAGGATCTCGAGGCCTACGCGACGGACGACGACGTGGCCGCCGAGGGGGTGGCCCGGGCCGACGCCGACGCCGCCCTCGACGCCCGTCTCTCGGTGGTGGAAGCGGACTACGTGGCCTCCGCGACCCTGGCCGACGCCCTCTCCGCGTACACCCTGTACGCCGACGCGGTGTTGCTCGCCGACGCTGCCCAGTCGGCGGCCGAGGTCAACGCCTACGCCTACGCAGACAGCCTCGCCGCGGAGGCGGCCAGTCGCCTCGACGCCATCGAAGCCGACTACCTGGTGGCCGCCGACCTTGACGACACGGTGGAGCTCATCCGCGTGGACACCACGTGGACCATCGACCAGTACGGCACCGGCGACTTCGCCGACGTGTCCGATGCCATCGCCGCGCTCGACGAGTATCGCATCGCCCACGACGCCACGCTCACCATCCAGCTCGACGCCGGGGCCTACTACTTCACCGAGGCGCTCACCTTCCACCACCCCGACGGCGGTCGCATCCGCCTGCTGGGCGACGAGAGCAACGTGAACCTGTACTTCACGGGATCGCACGGGATCGTCGTCGATGAGGCCTCGTCGCTCGGGTATGTCGCGGGACTCGCGCTCCACGGTGACGCCTCGGCTGCCAATGGGCTCTTCATCACCGAGGCGAGCTCCGCACAAGCCGGCGCGCTCGAGATCCACGACTTCGGCGGTCAGGGGGTTTCCGTCACCGGCAGCTCGTACCTGGAAGGCAACGGGACGTCGACTCCGGGCTGGTTGTCCATCGACGGGTCCGGGGTGAGCGGCATCTACGTGGCTGACTCGAGCGCCGCCGTGCTCGGCGCATTCGAGGTGTCGGGCAGCGGCAACTACGGCGCGCTCGCGGAGGGTGCCAGCTACATCCACGGCGTCGGGGCCAGCGCGAGCGCGAATGGCGACTACGGGTTCGAGGCGTGGAACGGCTCGGCCGCCGACTTCAGGGACGCAACCAGCTCGGACAACAGCACCGGCTACCTGGTGGGGCTCGGCTCGTCGGCAAAGCTGGGCGGCGCCACCGCCACCGGCAATAGCAACAACGGCTTCTGGTCCCTCCAGGGATCCTATGTCGACGCGTACCTCTCCGGGTGTTGCGCTTCCTCGATCGATTCCCCCACCGGCTTCGAAGCCGACGGGCTGGCTGGTTTCAGTCTCCTCAGCCCTTCGGTTTCCGGCTCCACCACCTACGCCTACCACACCTACGCCCACAGCTACATGTACGTGTCCGGGGCCGCGGGTGACACCACGTCCGGTACCGGGCAGAACGACATCACCGGCGACTTCATCTACGGGCTCTGACCGGGGGGCGCCGCCGCCCCCCCG
>CAYHRZ010000077.1:0-14517 GCA_964359125.1 uncultured Klebsiella sp.
ATCGTCTGCAGCGTGGCGCGGGTGTCCGGGTCCGGTAGCTCCCGGTCCAGGTACACGCCGAACTGCTCCACCGCGTCGGCCTCGGCCACCCACACGAAGGCGAGGAACTCCAACTCGCCCAGCCGCTCGAACATCGACTTGCCCTCGACCGTGCCGTGGCGCTGCAAGGCGCCGGAATCGTCGAGCGCGGCGCGGGCGCGATCCTTCCCGCCGCCGAGGGCCACGCAGCGCGCCAGGAACAGGCCGGCGTGGCGCGACTCGTCGAGGGCATGGATGAAGTACTTCCGGCGGAGGTCAGCGCGCTCGGTGTGCTCGGCGGCCGCGAGCATGTCGACACAGCTTGCGCGTTCGGAGTCCGCGAACGAGGCAGCGAATCGCGCCGGCCAACCCGGGAGCCTCCAGGCAATCTCGCTCGCGACGGTCAACGCTGCCTGCCGCAGTCTACCCACGGGGAATCTCCGCTTGCAGGATACCCCAGGGGTCCAGGGGTGTCACGGCACGGCGCGGGCTCCCGCGCCGCGAGATGGCGGCTGGGCTTGATACGCCGCCCGGCCGATGAACGCGCTCGCCGCCTCCACCCACAGCTCGGCGATGCTCCCGGTCCACGGGCCGCTCTACTGGCTGTCCGGGCTGCCCTTCCTCCTTCGCAAGCTGCGGATGGAGGATCACTCCGCCGAGCGCGTGCGGCGCGCCGCCGAGCTCGGCCCCCTGGTGTACGTCCTGCACACGCGCTCGCACGTCGACTGGCTCGCGCTCAAGTCGGTCCTGACCGAGCGCCGCCTGCCGCTGCCCGCCTTCACCCCGGACTTCGACCCCCGGCGCTGGTTGCCGCCGGGCGAGATGGGCCGGCTCTTCCACGGCGCCGACCCGGCGGATCCCTCCCGCCTCGGCGAGTTCGTGGCGGCAGGACTGCCGAGCTGCGCGTTCCTGTCGGTGCCGTGGGACATCCGCGAGCTGCTGGGTGCCGGCCCCGAGCAGGGCGACGTGGTGCCCCACCTGGTGGCGGCCCAGGCCCGGAGTGCCCGCCCCATCCAGGTGTTGCCGGTGGTCGTGATCTGGAACAAGTCGCCCGAGCCCGCCCGCACCGAGGTGGGCCGCTTCTTACTCGGCACCGAGGACTCGCCGGGCGTCTTCGGGAAACTGCTCGCGATCGCCGCCAGCCGGGGCGAGGCCATCGTCCAGGTGGGGGACCCCATCGCCCTGCCGGAGTGGATCGAGCGCTTCGCCGACGAGACCCCGGCCCGACGCGACCGCTCCCTCCGGCTGGTGCTGCGCCGCTTCCTCTACCGCGAGTCGCGCGTGGTGAAAGGGCCTCGGGCCCGCCCCCGCGGCCACGTCCGCAAACAGGTGTTGGAAAGCAAGGAGATCCGCGAGCTGCTGGTGCGCGAGGCCCAGGCGACGTCGCAACCTACCAGCGTCGTGTTGCAGCGGGTGGCCAAGACCTTCGACCACATCGCCGCCCGGTTCTCCTTTCCCGCCGTGCGCCTGGCTGCGTTCTTGTGCAGGCAGATCTGGAACCGGATCTACTCGGGCATCGACGTGCGCGACGTCGACATGGATCGCATCCGGTCCGCCCTGCGCGATGGCACGCCGATCCTCGTCCCCTGTCACCGCAGCCACCTCGACTACCTGCTGATCTCGTCGTTGCTCTTCGAGCACGACATCGTCATCCCCCACATCGTCGCCGGCGAGAACCTCTCGTTCTTCCCGCTCGGCACCTTCTTCCGGCGTTGTGGCGCCTTTTTCATCAAGCGTTCCTTCGCGGGCGACCGCATCTTCCCCGTGGTCTTCGAGCGGTACCTCGCCGAACTTGTCCGCATGGAAGTGCCGGTGGAGTTCTTCATCGAGGGGGGGCGCAGCCGCACCGGCAAGCTCCTGCCGCCGAAGTTGGGCGTGCTCGGCATGGTGATGAACGCCGCCGCCGGCGCACGCGAGGGTCGCGCCGTCACCTTCTTGCCGATCTACGTGGGTTACGAGCAGATCGCCGAGGAGCGCGCGTACGCACGCGAGCTCACCGGTGCCCAGAAGGAGCGGGAGAGCGTGGGGCAGGTGGTCAAGGCCGCCGGCGTGCTGCGCAACCGCTACGGCAAGGTGTACCTCCGCGTGGGCGAACCCATCCGTGCCGACAGCGCCGCGACCGCGGAGCACTGGCGGGCGATGAGCCGCGCCAAGCGCGACGAGACCCTCATGCTGCTCGGGGAGCGCATCCTCCACGGCATCAACCAAGTGGCCGTGGCCCTGCCCACGGCCATCGTCGCGCTCGCGATCCTCGCGCACCCGCGCCGGGGCATCCGTCGCGACGAGTTGCGGGCGCGCGTCGGTCGCCTCCGCGACTTCCTGCGGGCGGCCGGGGTGGCCGAGGGCGGCGGCGTGAAACACGTCGACGGCATCGTCGACGAGGCCATCGGTCGCTTCTCGGCGACCAAGGCGCTGAGCGAGGTGCAGGAGGGCAGCGAGCGGGTCTACATCATCGAGCCAGGGCGGCGGCTGTCGCTCGAGTACTACAAGAACGCCGTGCTCCACGCCTTCGCCCCGGCCGCCTTCTACGCCACCGCCGTGCGCGCGCTGGGGCGCGACGAAGTCGACGACGACGAGGTGTCGCGACTGTTCACCGTGCAACAGTTCCTCCTCCGCTACGAGTTCATGCTGGACCCCGACGCCGGCGTCGAAGAAATCCACCGCCGGGCGGTCGAGGCGCTCGTGGCCTACGGCGCGATCGAGCGCCGCGCCGGGCGTGTCCGCGTGAAAGACCGTGCCCGAATCGGTGAGATCGCAAACTTGATTGCGAATATTCTGGAATCCTACCTGCTGATGTTGCTCACCGCTCGCGACGGTTCCGCCACCGCCAAGGGCCTCGAAGACGCGGCCCTGGCCCGGGGACGGGCCATGCTGGCCGCCGACGAGTTGAGCCGTCCCGAGGCGGTGAGCATCGCCAACCTGCAGAACGCGTCGAAGGCGCTGCGCGAGGACGGCGTCCTGCGAACCGGGACGGACGGCAAGGTGGGGATCGACACCGGGGCCTGGCAGGCGTACGTCGACGACCTTTCCCTGTTGCTCCGGCGCCACGAAGCATGACCACCCCGTTGGCCAACTAGTGGCCGTAGACGACCTTTTTTCTGGCGACCCCACCGGTGGGATGCTGCCCGATCCCACCCCCGGGCTGCGGACCTGGGTCCTCGCCGCCGCCGTGCTGGTGATCCTCGGTCCCTGCTGCTGCACGGGCCCGGTGGGGGCGGCCCTGGCGATCTACGCCTGGGCGAGGGCAGGCGACGCGATCGCCCGCGCCGCGGCCGGCCTCCACCCCGCCGACGTGGCAAGCCGGGCGCGCGGACTGCGGGCCCGGGCGTTCAGCCTGATGTCGCTGAGCGCACTGAGCTTGTTGGCCCAGTCGTTCTTGTGGGGATGGGGCGTGTACCCAGCCTTATACGGCATTCCGATCCAGTGGGTGCTCAGCCTGGTCGCCGGGGCAGGATAGCGGCCCCGGGTGCTGCCTCCCGCGGCCTCGGCTTGACGCCGGGCCCGCGCGCGGCAAAGGATGAGCGGGCATGGATCCGGTACCGGTGCTGGTGGCGGTCAGCGGCGCGCTGGCCGGTGGAAGCTTCGTCATCACGACGCAGGGCCTGCGCATGGGCCGGGATCCGGACAACGAGATCGTCATCGACGACGAGGGGACCAGTCGTCAACACGCGCGGGTGATCCTACACAACGGCGCGGTGTGGATCCAGGACGCGGGGTCCCGCAACGGGGTCTTTGTCAACGGGGAGCGGGTGCCCGATCACCGCCAGGTGAACCCGGGGGACCGCATCCAGGTCAGCAGCAGCGTGTTCGAGGTGCAACTGTCGCTGCCCGCCGCGGCGCCCCGGGCGCAGGCGGCGCCCGTGACCGCCCCGCCGCCCGAGCCCGCCCCCGAGCCCCCCGCCCGCCCGGCGTGGAAAGTCTGGCCCTTCGCCCTCGCGTTGTTCTTCACGGCGGGCTGCATCGGCTGCATCGGCATGATCGGCTGGCTGCACCCCACCGAGTCGGCCTCCACCACAGAGGGACCGTCCTACTCGCTCACGGCGGTGATCCCGGCCGAGGGCGGGGGCACGGCGGCCGGCGGCACGGCAGCGCCCACGGTAGCCGACGCCCTCGCGATCGCCGCAGGCGCCGACGCGCCCCCGGCGGCGGGGGGCGTCGCGGCGGCTCCGGCAGGCAGTACCTCGGCGGAGTTGGTCGAGCGGGGCCACGCCCTCTACGAGACGGGGCGCCTGAACGAGGCGCGGCTGGCCTACCAGCAAGCCCTGGCGCTGGATCCCGCCTGCCAGATCTGCAGCGTGCGGGTGGACCGGCTGGGCGCGGAGATCCAGGAGAAGGCCCAGGCCCAACTCGACGCGGGCCTGCGCTACTTCGACAGCATGCAGTACCAGCAGGCCATCGCGGCCTGGGAAACGGTCTTGCTCCTGGTGCCAGACGCGGCGGACCCGCTGAACCAACGCGCCGCCGAGTCGCTAGCCCGGGCCCGCCCCGCCGCGGGAGGAACGGCGCCGTGACCGACCTGGAGCTGCACATCGAGCAGCCCGGGCAGCCCGAGCGCCGCCTCCCGCTCGAGCCGGGCATCTTCCAGATCGGTCGCTCCGACGACAACGACGTGGTCCTCGCCGACCTCGGCGTCTCGCGGCGCCACGCGCGCCTGGAGGTCACCGTCGAGGGCGTGGTGGTGGAGGACCTCGGCAGCGGTAACGGCACGTACTTCCGGGGCAAGCGGGTCACGCGGCAAGTGCTGGGTGCGGGCGACCAGGTCAAAATCGATCCCTTCACGCTGACGCTGGCACGCCCGCAGGTGGCCTACGCGGCCGCGCAGGAGGTCACCGACGGGCGCGACGCCACCATCCCGGTGAAGTCGGCGCGACCCACCGGGCGCCTGGTGGTGGTCAGCGCGCACAAGATGCCCGTCCGCGAGTTCCCGTTGCCGCCCGCGGGCACCCTCCGCATCGGACGCTCCGACAAGAACGAGATCGTGCTGCCCGAGCCGGCGTCGTCCCGGGTGCACGCCGAGGTGCTCGACAGTCCCGAGGGCTGGGTGATCCGCGACCACGGGTCGAGCAACGGCACGTTCGTCAACGCTCGCCGCGTGAAGCAGAAGGTGCTGGAAGACGGGGACCGCGTGCGCATTGGCACGGTGGAGCTGCGGTTCATCGCCGTCGCCGAGGAGCGAAGCGAGGGGACGGAGGCCTACGACGAAGCGCTCATCGCCCGCCGGGACGCCCCGGCGGTCCCCGCCGCCCTGCCCCCGCCACCGCCGCCGCCGCAGACCGCGAGCTTCGGCACGGGGGCGGCGCCGCACCCACCGGCGCCCGTGCGGCACGCCAGCGCACCGGCGGCGGAGGAGATCGAGATCGACCCGTCGAAGAGCCGGGTGCGCCGTGGACCGAAGGTGGCTCGCCGCGGCGGGGGGTTCTTCTCCCGCCCCATCAACCAGATTTCCATCGGCGTGCTCGCGGTGACCGCCGTGCTGATCTGCGGGAAGGCGGGCAGCACGGGGCTCTCGTACCTCGTGCGGAGCGCCAGCCAGGGCGGGGCCACCACGGCGGCGAGCGCACCCGCCAACCCGTCGGCGAGCACCACCGGCAGCGGCACATCCTCGGCGGGGAACGCCGCCCCAGCAGGTCGGACGCCCAGTGCGAGCGCCGCCGGGCCCGCCAGCACCGAGCTCGACGCGACGACCCGCGCGATCGTCGAGGCGGGCATGGCGGAGGGCATGCTCCGCTTCTCCGAGGCCAAGTACTTCGAGGCGGCGGCCGCGTTCTACCGGGTCTTGCAGGCGGATCCCCACAACCGCGACGCCCGCCGGATGGGGTTCGTGGCCTGCGAGTTCATCACGCTCAGCGAGGTCCGCGAGGCGCTGGTGGCCCGGACCACCACCGCCGCCGCACGGGAGGAAGCGACGGCCGCCGCGCTGGCCGCCGTGGATCAGGCCCTGGCCGGGGAGCTGCCCACCGCCCAGGCCCAGGCCACCCTCGACGCCGCGCTGGCGCTGTCGCCCGACGACCCGGCCCTGCGCGACGCCCAGGCCCGCCTGTCCGCCAAGAGCGCCGCCGTGGCGCGGGCGGTGAGCGCGGGCAAGGCCGAGGCGAAGACGAAGTCGCTCGACGCCCTGCTCGCCCAGGGAAAGTCTGAGCTCGAACGCGGCAAGTACAGCCAGGCCGTGAAGTCCTTCGAGGCAGTGATGGCGGCCGATCCCGCCCGGTCCTCGCCCCAGTACTACCAGGCCGAGGAGGGCGTGCGCGCCGCGAAGGACAGGATGAAGGCCGATTCCAAGGCCACCTGGACCGAGGCGAACGCGGCGATGAAGTCGGGGGACTGGCTCGGCGCCCGGTCGTTGCTGGAGAAGGTGCTCCGTGTGGACCCCTACAACGACCAGGCCAGCGTCAAGCTCGCCGACGTGCGCAAGCGCCTGCGGGACGAGGCCAGCGACATCTACAAGGAGGCGCGGGTCCTCGAAGACATCCAGCAGACCGAGAAGGCCATCGCGCTCTACCAGAAGGTGATTCGGTACGTCGACGACGACAACGACGCGCTGGCCCGGAAGGCCAAGGACCGCATGGACGCGCTCTTGCGGTGATCGCGCTCCTCCTGGCCTGCGCCAAGGCGCCCTCCGTCCCCGAGCCTCCCGAGCGCGACCCGCCCGTGGCGCCGGGCGCCGACCTCGACGTGCTCTACCAGGGGCTCGGCAGCACCGAGGCGGACGTGCGCGCCCTCGCCGCCGGGGCGCTCGTCCGGCGACTGCCCCAGCCCGAGGCCGCCGGGGTGGTGGTCGTCGCCCGGGCCAGCAGCCACGAGGTCGTCCACCGGGCGGTCGTGGCGGGGCTCCAGGCGCGGGCCGCCGAGCCTTGGGCGGAGACCATCCTGGTCGACATCGCCCGCACGCCTGGACGGGACCTCGTGCTCCGGGGGACGGCGGCGCTCGCCCTGTCACCGGCGCAGAGCGGCTGGCTGGCGGAGGTGCTCCCGGCCACGCCCCGCAGCGGCGCCGCCGTCGGCTTGTGGCTCGCGGGCGCGCGGGCCGGGCTGCCGGGCGCGCGGGAGGGCCTGTGGACGGTCCTCGACGAGGGCACCCTGCCGCTAGAGCCGGCGTTGGCCTGGGCGCTCGCGGTGGTGCCCGGCGCCGTCGACGACGCACGCCTGGCCCGCGCCGAGGCCGCCTTGCTCCCACACCTGCACTGCGCCGCCCTGCTGCAGGACGCGCCCGGCGCGCTGCCACGGGCGATCCGCAACGCTCGCGCGAGCGGAGACGACGCCATCGACGCCTGGGCGGGGTGCCCTGCCCCGCGATCGACCGCGGTGCTCCGGGCGCTCCCGGGCTCGCTGGCCCGCTACGCCCGGGTGGGCCGGGACGACCTGGCCCCGTCCGCGGCGCTGCCGGTCCCGGGAGAGGGCTGGCCGGACCGGGTGGTGGCACTCGCCCGCTGCTCCGCGCCCGAGGCCCACGTGGCCCTGGCGCAGTTTGCCGCCGGGGCCGACGACGCCGGGCGGGAGGCGGTGGCGCTGGCGCTGGTGGGCCACGCGCTCGCGGGCGACAGCAACCTGGCGTCGTCGCTGCGAACTGACGCATCGCTACGCACGCGGGTGGCCGTCGCCGCGTGGAGCGACGCGCCCCTACCCGGCGGCCCAGGACGGTAGCCGCTCCGTCCAAGGCGGCAACGTGGCCGGCTCCAACCTGGCGTCGCGAGGGCGAGGCCCGAGCCCGAACTGGGCGAGGCGCACGGGCTCGACCCGCCCACCGAGGCGGGCCGCGTAGGCGAGGGCGAAGCCGTACCAGGTGGTCGGGGCCGACGACGCCAGGTGGGAAATGCCACGCGGCAAGGCGAGCAGTTCGGCCGCCACGTCGTCCGCGTGGGTGGGCTGGACCAGCACGTCGCAGAGGGCGCGCACGGGCTGTCCCGAGGCAAGCCGCTCGGGGAGCATCGAAGCAAACGTCCGGCCCCCCCGCCCCGTCACCCCCCCCCCCCCGTCCACGTGGCCGCCCCCCCCGAGCACCCCCGGCACGGCCTCGACCTTCTGCTCGGCGTAGGGGTTCAGTGGGCGGGGTGCCTCCGACGGCGGGTGAGGCCCCGGGCCGTCGAACACGAAATTCGACGACAGGAACCAGGTCTCGACCCGCCGCGCCCACGCCACGGGCGCGTCGACGTTGACGCCCCGGGTGCCCGGGCCGGCCTCGTCGACGTGGGTGGCCGCGGCGCAGAAGATCACCGCGTCGGGCCGCAGTTCGCCGAGCACCCGGTCACGGTCGGTGGCGCGCTCCACGTCACACTGCCACCGTGCGAGGGCGGTCACCGCCGCGCCCCGACGCGAGGCGGCGCGCACCACGGCGCCCCCGACAAGTCCCCCCGCCCCGACCACCACGATCCGCATCGAAGCAACTGTAACCGGGGCCCCTCGGCTGGGCGCTTGCCTGCGCGGCCCGCGATTCCCTACCATGGCGCGCACAGGTCTCACGGGAGCAGCGCGATGGGTCACGCCATCGAGTTCCATGGCCGCATCGGGCGCGGCGACGTTCGGCAAGTCGCCGACCGGCTGGATCTCGTATTCCGCCTACACACCGCTCGCGACGGCGATGCCTGCCTGTGGGAGGAGATCCACAACGGGGTCGACATCACCCCCGCCGGCGCCTTCCACGTCGTCCTGGGCCTGCGGCGCCCGTTGCACGCCGATATCTTCGCGGAGGCCCCGCGGTGGCTCGCGGTGTGCACGGCCCACGGTGGGACCGTGGAGGAGGCGGCCTCCCGGGTGCCGCTGCTCGGCGCCGAGGTGCAACTCGCCGCGGCGGTGCAGGACCTGGAGGAGCGGCTGGAGCGGCTGGGCGGGCCGGTGGAGTTGCCTGCCGCCGCGAAGGTCGACGCCGAGGCGCGACGGCGCATCATCCGCCTGCACCGGCGGCTACGACGCCTGGAGGAGGGCGGCGGGGTGTTGGGCCCCATCGGCCTGCGCGTGGCCGCGCACGAGTCACGGCTAGGGCGACTCGACGACGACGAGGACGGCCGGGTGATCCGCCTCGAAGACGAGTTGGAGGACCTCGTCGGCCCCGACGGCGACATCATCGACCTGACCGAGCGGCTGGAGGCGATGGAGCGCGGCGGCGGAGGCGCCGGCGCCAGCGGGGTGGACGAGCGGCTGACCGCACTGGAAGCGGCGCTGTCGGCGGCCGAGGCCCGGGCAGGCCGCGCCGAGAGCGCGCTCCTGGTCGTCCACCGGCAGCTTACCGCCGCCGAGACGGCGCTGTCGGCGCTGCAAGCTCGCGTCGAAGCGCTGGCCAGCACCGTCCCGGGGCCGTTCACCGTCCAGAAAGGCGGCATCCACGTCGCGCAGGGCGCCTTGCAGGTGCACGAGGTGGAAGGCCGCGTGTCCGGCGCGTCCCGTCGTGATGGCCCGCTGCTCGTCAACCCGCGGGCCGGCGGCGACCTGGTCGTCGGCAACAAGGAGACCGGCAGCGTGGTGGCCACGGCGACGGTCCGCGGGGGGCGCGGCGGCCTCGTGGACCGGGTGGTGGCGCTGCGGCTCGGCGGTTCGGACAGCTTGCTGCCGGGCGACGTGGTGGCGCTGGACCCGCGGCGGAAGGCCCCAGCCGCGCACCGGGCACGGGCCGGCGAGACGCCCCTCGGCGTGGTGGTGACGCAGGCCGCCGTGGAACTGGGCGACGGCCCGCTGGCGGTGGCGTTGACGGGGGTTGCGCCCGTGAAGGTACGCGGCACCGTCCGGCCGGGCGACCACCTGTGCAGCGACGGCGACGGTTTCGCACGCTCGGGCGACGGTCCCACCCTCGGCCGGGCCCTCGGGTCGTCGTCGGGGGATAGCGGGACGGTCGATGTCCTCCTCTTCGCCCCCTGACTCGCTGCCCGCCTGGGCGCAGGAACTACGCCAGCGCTACCTCGCGGGCGACGCGTCGGTGTTCCTGCTGCACGGCAACACCCGCGACGTCCAGCCCGGCGACGAGGGCCACTACGTGGCGCTGCGCGTTTTCCTGGAGCGCCTCTTTGGCCGCACCAAGGACCCCGTGGCCTACTTCAACGTCGCGGAGGGGCTCGAGTTCCCGACGCCGGCGCAGCGCGCCAGCTTCCTCCGCGCGGCCAACGCGGCGCGCACGGTGTCGGGGCGCGAGACGCTGAGCGAGTTGCCGCGCACCATCGCCAGCGTCTTGCCGGTGGTGGAAGACGTCGTCACCTCCCCGTCGCAAGACGCCGCGGTGATCCTGGACTACGTGGAGACCATCGTCCCCAACGCGGACCTTGCATTCATGGGCGACGGCGAGAAGGCCAACCTGGTCACCCTCGTCAAACTCGGCGCCGACCCCGGCCTCCAGGCCGGCAATAGCGTGGTGGTCTTGGTGACCGAGCAACTCGGCGACGTGTCGCGACGACTGGTCGCCTCCGGGCACGTGGCCACCCTCGAGATCCCGCTACCCGACGAGGCCACCCGGCGCGCGTTCCTCGCCCGCGAGAAGGAGGGCGTGCCCACGTCGCTTAGCACCGACCAACTCGCCACGGTCACGGCGGGGCTCTCGCTCACCCAGGTGCGCGGCCTCCTGCGGCAGGCGCGACAGGGGAAAGAACCGATCACCTTCCGCACCGTGGCCCGGCGCAAGAAGACGATCATCGAGCAGGAGTGCCACGGCCTGGTGGAGTTCGTCGACCCGCACCACGACTTCGACGACGTCGGCGGCAACGACGCGGTGAAGGCCACCCTCATGCGCATCGCCGAGGCGATCAAGGCGGGCCGTCGGAACGCGGTGCCCATGGGCATCATCTTCGTGGGCCCGATGGGCACCGGCAAGACCTTCGGGGCCGAGGCCTGCGCGGCGTCGAGCGGGCTCACCTGCCTGAAGTTCAAGAACTTCCGGGAGAAGTGGGTGGGATCCACCGAGGCGAACCTCGAGCGCATCCTGCACGTGGTCGACGCCCTCGGCTACGCGCTCCTCATCATCGACGAGGCCGACCGCTCGTTGTCGTCGGGGAGCGACGGCGACGGCGGTACCTCGTCGCGGGTGATCGCGCGGTTGAAGGAGTTCATGTCCGACACACGCCACCGGGGGCGCGTCCTGGTGGTGATGATGACCAACCGCCCTGACAAGCTCGACACCGACCTCAAGCGACCCGGCCGCTTCGACCTCAAGATCCCGTTCTTCTTCCCCGAGAGCGCGGCGGAGCGGGCGGCGGTGGCCCGCGCCATCGCGCGCCGCGCGAAGGTCGTGGGCAAGAAGAAGGTCGACTGGGAGCGGCTGGGGGAGCGCACCGAGGGCTACAGCGCCGCCGAGATCGAGGCGGTGATCCTCGCGGCGGCCAACGGCGCGGGGGTCGACGACCGCGAGCACGTGAACAACGCCGACCTCGACGCCGCACTCGCCGACGTAGTGCCCAGTCGCGACGTGCGCATGCTGGAGTACATGGAGATGCTCGGCGTTTTCGAGTCGTCGTCGCGGGCGATGCTGCCGGAGCGCTACCGGTCGTTGTCCACCGAGGAGGTGCTCGGACGCCTGGACCAACTCCGGGCCCGACTCGGCGCGCGCGCGCTGTAGTCGCCGGCCGGGGGGACGACGGCTACTTCGCCGCGGGCGTGGTCGGCGCGGCGGGCGCTGGGGCGGCGACGGGCGCGGGCAAGGGCGCGGCGGGGAAGGCGCCCGAGCACTCGCCGAAGGCGTCGACCGTCCACAACCCGGTGACGGGCGAGGCGAGGATCAAGACGCAGCGCACGTTGGCGCTGGCCGCGGCCGCCGTGGCGCGGGCAAGCGCGTCGGCGGCGGCGGGATCCGCCAGCACCAGCGGGAACTCGGGGAGGGCGCGGACCGCGAGCGCCGCGGCGATGACCGCACGGTCGCCCTCGTTGGCGGCCACGTAGGCCACGCCGCCCTGGTTGAGGCGGGCGAGCGTTTTCACCTGCTCGGCGAGGGTGCCCTGGCTGAACGACTCCAACGCGAAGGCCATGCCGAGAATCGTCAACATCCCGGGAAGGTATCGCGGGGTGGGCAGGGGACAAGGCGCCGGCGGTTAGGGCCACGCCGGAGGCCACGATGAGACTCAGCCAGCGCGCCTTGTCGATGCAAGAATCCGCGATCCGGAAGCTGGACCAGTTCGTGGCGATGTCACCGGGGGTGTACTTCCACAAGCTCAACATCGGGCAGCCCGACGTCCCCACGCCGCCCGCGGTCATGGAGGCCCTGGCCACGACCGACTCGCCGGTGCTGGCCTACGGCCCCGCCAGTGGCCTGCGCGCCTGCCGCGAGGCCGCGGCGGCCTTCCACGGGCGCACCTCGCCGGGCCTCGGCTGGGAGCACGCGGTGGTCACCCAGGGGGGCTCCGAGGCCTTGCTCTTCGCCTTCTGCGGCCTGTGCGACCCGGGCGACGAGATCCTCGTCCCCGAGCCCTACTACACCAACTACAATGGCTTCGCGACGGTGGCGGCGGCGAAGGTCGTCCCCGTGCGCACGCGCCTCGACGAGGGCTTCCGCATCCCCTCCAACGAGGAACTCGACCGGTACGTCACCGACAAGACGCGCATTTTCCTCTTCGCCAACCCGGGTAATCCCACCGGCGCGGTGTACGACGAGTACGACCTGCGGCGCGTGGCCGAGTGGGCGCGGAGCCGAAAGCTCTGGCTGGTGGCCGACGAGGTGTACCGCGAGATCTGGTTCGAACGCCCGCCGCTGTCGGCCTTGTCGCTACAAGGGCACGAGGACCACGTGATCGTGGTCGACTCCACGTCGAAGACCTTCTCCTCGTGCGGGCTCCGCATCGGCTTCTTGATCAGCCGCAACCTCACCTTCATGGAGCGGGTGGAGCGGCTCGGGCAGGCACGGCTGGGCCCCCAACCGCGCGCCCAGAACGCCGCGATCGCGGCGCTCGCCTTGCCGCAAGCCTTCTACGACGGCCTCCGGGACACCTACCGCGAGAGGGTCGACGCGATGATGGACGCCCTGGGCACCATCCCCGGCGTGTCGTTCCACCGCCCCGAGGGCGCGTTCTACACCATGGCCCGCCTGCCGGTGGCCGACACCGAGGCCTTCGCGCGCTTCCTCGTAAGCGAGTTCCGCAGCCACACCTCGGGGCGACCCGAGAGCGTGGTGGTGGCCCCGGGTCCGGGCTTCTACGCCCACGCCGGCGAGGGGCGCGACGAGATTCGCCTCGCAGCGGTGAAGAACCCCGCCGAGATCCGCCGGGGCATCGAGGTGATCGGCGAGGCGCTGGCGGCCTTCCCGGGACGCGCTCAGTAGATCGCGAAGACCCTGGCCTCCGGCGACTCCGCCAAGGTGGTGAAGCGCGCCTTCAGCGTGCGAATCGCCGGGGCGAAGGTGGCTTCGATGGCCTGGTCGGGGTGGACGATCACGTAGCGGACGCCGAGCGCCTGGGCCCGGGCCGCCGCCTCCTCCGGGCTGAGTTCGGACTCCTCCACCCGCCGCAAGGAGGCGAGCACCGCGAGCGCAGCGGGGTTGAGGCCCGCGTTGATCGAGCCGGTGATCGGGTGGCGGTGCGCCGTTTGCTCGAACAGGCGGGTGCGCGCGAAGCTCGACGGCAGGCTGATCACCGCGCCCTCCGGGGCGTCGGCGAGGGCGATGACCGTCGCGGGGACGGTGGCGGGCACGTGGCGCGGCAGGTCCCGCGTGGGCGACAGCGACAGCGCCTCGGCCACGATCAAGGCGGCGAACGCGGGGTGCGCCCGGTCGGCGAGCAGCCCCAGGCCCAGGGGCACCACCGTGGCGAGTCGGTACAACAGCGACAAGGAACCAAACCCGGGGAGCAGTTCGACCAGCGTGTACGGCAGCGGGAGCGCGCGTCCGAGGACCGACACCGGGCCGCCATCGACGACGACCACCGGCCCGTGAGCGAGCACGAAGGCCGCGATGGTGGCCCACCAGAGCGCCGGCGAGCGGCCCTTCCAAACCGCCAAGCCGAGGAGCACGAACCCCAGGTACGTCGTGTGCACGAAGTCGCTGGCGTTCTGCTCGAAACGGGAGAAGTCCGGGATGCGCACGTCGCCGGGAAGCCAAGCGCTGCGCGCGTCGGCCGCCCCGATCGTGCGGCGCAGCCGCGCCAGCGACTCCGGCGTCTTGATGTCGAGTAGGCCGTCGCTGGCCGTGGCCAGGTCGCGGTGCAGCATCGCGACCGGGGCGCACAACATCGCGCCGAGGAGGATCGGCACCCAGAGCTTGCGCCCGCCCGGCATCCACACCGCCATCGCCGCCGCCATCACGAAGGCCCCGATGCCGGCATACCAGCCGCCACCCACGGCCGCCGCCCAGAGCGCCAGCCCGGCCACGCCCGCGCGGAGCGCGCCCCCGCCCGTGGCCCAGGTGCAGGCCAGGGCCGCCAGCGGCAACCACGCCACGCCGGTGGCCTCGGAGGAGCCGTTCTGCATGTGCGAGATCACGATCGCCGACCAGGGGTAGGCCACGCCCGCGACCCAGCCCCGCCCGCCCAGCCGCCGCCCGAGCACGTCGGCGAAGAACCCCGCCAGCGTGAGGTGGGCCAGGACCGCCGCGGCGTAGGCGAA
>CAYHRZ010000078.1:0-14505 GCA_964359125.1 uncultured Klebsiella sp.
GGGGGGGGGGGGGGGGCGGGGGGGGGGGGGGGGGGGCCGCGTGCGCTTTCGAGACGCTCGAAGAGGTCTTTGCTCGACATGAGTGGCGGTTCCTTGCGAACGGATTGCCGTCGGCCGCAGCGACCGGCGGACCGTGCTGAGCGCTCGGGGCCAGCGGCCGCTTCGTCGGGAGTGACCCGGGCGGCCGCGCGCGACGAGCGGTCGCTACACGGTCGGAGCGGCCCCTAACGCAACGCCTGCATTCGACGCAACTCCGCGAGGAGGTTCCGGCCTGGCCCGGTGGCCAAGACCGCCACCACAGCGCGGGGACCCTTCCCGATCCTGTGCCCCAGGCCGTCCTTGTCGATATCCACGGCGAAGCTGTCACATCGGTGGACGCGACCCGCCGCCTCCACCGCCCGCGGCGCCGCGTCGCGCGCCATAATCATCGCGATCGCCCGGCCCTCCCCCAAGTTCTCGATCACGTCAGCGCCGGAGGCCAGCCCGCCCGCCCGCGCGGTGAGACTCAGCATGTCGAGGACGGCGCGAAAAGCCGCCGCCTGGGCGTCCGCCAGCAGGCCGGTCACCAGGAGTTCCGGTGCCTCGAGCGCCCGGCGTAGCGCGGCGGGCTTGCCCATCGCCGCCTCGAAGGAGGCCCGGTCGCAGCGGATCCACGCGCCCCGCCCCGGGAGCTTGGCCCGCCAGTCGACCCCCGCTTCACCGTCGGGACCCGCGACCACCCGGACCAGAGCCGAGACCGGCAGGTCCTCGCGGTTGACGACGCAGGTGCGGAGGGTTTCCGCCCTGCGCGCCACGCCCTAGGCCTCGGGCGGGAGGTCGGCCGCCGCCTTCCGCTGCTCCGCCTCCGCCATGATCAGCTGCTCCAGGCCCCGCTCCGCGCTCTGGATCACCAGGTCGGCATCCTCCTCGGAACACCCCAGGATCCCAGCAAGCTCGTAGGCTTCAGCGTCGGCCACCTCCGACAGCGTGCGGAACCCGTGCCGGATCAGCACCTCGACGCCCTCCGCCTCGAGCGCGTCGACGCCGGCCAGTTCGCTCCGGGCGGCCGCGTTCATCTCGTTGTGCTTGGTGTCGCTGTTGACCACCACCTCCCAGCCGGTGAGGTGCTGCGCCAGGCGCACGTTCTGGCCGCGGCGGCCGATCGCCTTGCTGTAGTGGTCGTCGGGGACGATGAGCTCCATCTTGTGGGCGTTCTCGTCGATGTACACCCGCAGCACGTGCGCCGGCTGGATGGCGTTGACCACGTAGCGAGCGGGGTCGTTGTGGAAGGGAATGATGTCGATCGCCTCGCCGCGCAACTCGGCCACGACCGCCTGGACACGGCTGCCCTTCATACCCACGCAGGCGCCGACCGGATCCACGTCGGGGTCGGTGCTCGACACCGCGATCTTCGCGCGGTGGCCCGGCTCGCGGGCACACGCCTCGATGCGCACGATCTGCTCGGCAACCTCGGGAACCTCGAGCTCGAACAGCTTCATGAGCAGGCCCGGGTGGGTCCGGGAGAGGATCACCTGGGGCGTCTTGGTCGCGCGGTTGATGTCGGCCACGTAGGCCTGGATCCGGTCGCCCTGCCGGTAGGTCTCCGTGGGAACCTGCTCGCGCTTGGGCAACAAGGCCTCGGCCCGGCCGAGGTCCACGATGATGTTGCCCTTCTCGAATCGCCGCACGATGCCGGTGATGATCTCGCCCTTGCGATCCTTGAACTCCGAGAAGGTCATTTCACGCTCGGCCTCGCGGATCTTCTGGATGATGACCTGCTTCGCGGTCTGGGCGGCGATCCGCCCGAGGTCCTCGACGCTGAGCTTGATGCCCAGGGAGTCGCCCAGTTCGCAGTCCGGGTCCAGGCGGCGGGCGTCGTCGAGGGTGATCTCGATGTCGTCGTCTTCCACTTCCTCGGACACCACCTTGAACTCGAACAGTTCCACCTCACCGAGTTCCTCGTTCCACTGCGACTCGAGGTCCTTCTGCATGCCGTACTTCTTGCGTGCGGCGGCCTCCATCGCCTGCTCGAGCACCTCGATGAGGGCGTCGCGCGGGATGTTCTTCTCCTTGGCTACCAGGTCCAGGTCGCGTGCGAGGGGGCTGTTCATGAGGACTCCGTGGGGACAGGTGAGAGGCCCTTGCCGAGCCGTTGAAACTGGTCGAGCGTGAGCACCAGGTTGGCGCGCTCGATGGTGTGTAGGGGGACGAGCCGCTCTTCGCGGTCCACCCGGAGGCGCAGGACGCCGTCGTTGACGCCGAGGATCGTGCCCCGGGTGCGGCGGCGACCCTCGACGCCGAAGGGCTTGACGCGGACCTCGCAGCCCACGAACCGCTCGAAGTCGGCCTCCGTCTGTACGGGGCGCTCGATCCCCGGCGTGCTGACCTCGAGGTTGTAGGCTCCGATCATCGGGTCGCTGACGTCGAGTGCCGGCGACAGTTCGCGCGCCACCCGGCCGCAGTCGTCGATGCCGACGCCGGCGGCGTGGTCGATGCTCACGCGCAAGACGGGCCGGCTGTCGACCCCACCGGTGACCTCAACGGCCACCAGCGCGTAGCCCAAGCGCTCGACGACCGGCTCGACGGTCGCACGCAGGTTCCGGAGGGTGTCGGGGGTGACGAGCATGGGGCCAAAAAAGCAAAGAGCGCCCCGAGGGCGCTCCAGCAGGAGGTTGGGTCGCTCGGCCTGCTAACCCGGGGGACGGCACTGGCAAGGGGCGTCCCCGCCACTTCGGGGTCGCGCCACTGCCGACAGCCCTACTTCGCGCACCTAAGCTTGGCCTCTTTCGCGGCCTTACTCTTTGGAAACTTCGTCACCACGTCGCAGAAAAACACCCGGGCGTCGTCGGGGCGGGAGAGGGCGTCGAAGCACTCGCCCTGCCGCAGCAGCGCCCAAGGCGCCCAGGTGCTGCCCGGCGCCCGGTCGATGACATCCTGGAACTTCGTGGCGGCGACTTTGTAGTCGCCCGCGTTCTGGTAGCTTTCACCGATGCGGTAGTAGGCCTCCGGCACCCGGTCCGACTTGGGGTTCTCGCTCACGAAGCGCTCCGCCACCGCGCGGGCCGCGGCGCCGTTGCCGGCCTCGAGGTGCGCCTGGATGATCGCGAAGAAGTCCTCCGGCGTGGCGGCGGCGGGGACGTCGGTGTTGGCGGCCGGCCCGGCGTCGACCGGGGCCAGCGGCGCCACGTCGGTGCCCGGCGCGGCGGCAGCCGAAACGGAGGGCGGGGGAGGAGGAGGCTTGAGTCCGAGGGACTTTTCCAACGCCGCGACGCGGTTTTCCAGGTAGAGCAGGCGCCCGTCGACGTCGAGTTGGGCGCCCAGCGCGGCGGTCTCGAAGGTGCGGTAGTCGTGGTCGATCTGCTCCATCTCCCCGCGCATCCGCGCCACCTCGTCGCGCAGCTGGTCCACCGTCTCCATTTTCAGGATCTCTTCCTGGCCACGCGCCCGGGTCACCTCTTCGAGCTGCGCGACCCGGCGCCCCACGTCTTCGCCCACGCTCTCGAGGTCCCGGACTCGCGATTGCTGCGAGGCCAGTTCGGTGTCGTACCGCGACGTCGCGGACTGCCCAGTCCGGTCCAGCACGCAGCCGGACACGGCGAACACGGCCACCAGGCCGAGGCGCGCAGCGCTCATCGTCCGCTCCCGGGGACGATCTCCACGCGCCGGTTGGCGGCACGGGCGCCGTCGCTGGCCCCTTCCTCGGCCGGCCGCTCCTCGCCGTAGCTCACCGCCTGCGTGCGGGACGGGGACACCCCCAGTCCAACCAGGTACCGGGCAACCGCGTCGGCTCGGCGCTGCCCGAGCGCGATGTTGTAGTCGGTGGTCCCGCGGTCGTCGCAGTGGCCCTCCACCCGCACGAAGTCGGTGCTGCCGCGTAGGCAGGCCGCCGCCTCGTCGATGCGGGTTCGCGACGCCGCGTCGAGCACGCTGGAGTCGTAGCCGAAGCTCACGGTGACCGACGCGCAGCGGCTGCCGAGGTTGAGCGCCTGCCCCACGCTGAGCCCTTTTTTCAACGTGGCCCGCGTCCCGTCGGGATTTTGCACCCGCACGTCGTAGGTGCCCACGGCGAGCGGGGGCACCGTGACGGCCAGGGTCGAGGCGTCGCGGAAGCGGGTATCGACGGCGCGACCCCCGATGTCGACCCAGGCGCCGCGCTCGAAGCCATTGCCGAACACCTCGCCGGCGAAGCCCTCGTCGGCGGTGGCGAAGGCGGGGTCGATCGCCGCCACCTGCAGAGTGACCTCGGGGGGCGCGAGGTCGGCCCCGTCGTCGACCTTGGTATCGTCGACTTTCCGGCCGCACTTGCTCGCCACGAGGAACGGTCCGAGCACCAGGATTGGGATGAGTCGCCGCATCGCGCCCGCCCACTAAACCGCCGGCGGCGCCCGCGCCGTCCCCGCGCGCGGCTAGATCGTCGCGTGCCGCTCGCCGCGCTGCTCGCCGTCGTCGCTAGCTGCGCCCTGGCGCTCATCCCCGACCCAAGGGGGAGCCCGGTCGCGTGGTCGCTGGGGATGGTGGCGTGGGGGGCCGGTGTCACCCTGGTCGCGGGCCGCCCGGTGACGGGGCGCGGGCTCAGCGGCCGCGACCTGCTGCGCCTCGGCATGGTGGCCGCGATGGTTCGCCTCCCCTTGCTTGCGGTCGAACCTACCCTCTCCGACGACCTCTACCGGTTCACCTGGGAGGGGCGGCTGTGGTGGGCGGGGTTCTCGCCCTTCGCGCACGCCCCGGCCGACGCCGCGTTGGCCTCGCTACGGGACGACGTGTGGTCGCGGGTGAACCACCCCGAGGTGAGCTCGATCTACCCGCCCGTCGCGCAGCTCCTGTTCGCCGGCGTCGCCGCCCACGGCGTGGCCGCGTGGAGGCTCTTCACCACGGCCTGCGACGTCGGCACCGCCTGCCTCCTGGCCCGGCGGGAGGGCCGGGCGGGGTGGACCTGGGCGCTCTTGCCGCTACCGGCCGTGGAGGCCGCTGTCGGTGGGCACCTCGAAGCGGTGGGGTGCGCGCTGGTGGCCCTCGCGGTGGTGGCGAGAGGGCGCAAGGACTTTCTAGCCGACGCGGCGGCACTCGCGGCGACCCTCACCAAGCTGATCCCGGTCGTGCTCCTCGCCCGCCGACCGCCGCGGGTACTCGCGGGCGCCGCGCTCGTTGCGCTCGTCTGCTTGGTGCCCCTCCTCGGGGAGGGCGCGCTGCGCGGTTTCGAGACCTACCGGGCCAACTGGTCCTTCAACGGCTCGGTCTTTCCCGCGCTGGTGGGTCTCGGCGTCGACGCGCCGATCGCCCGCCAGGCCTGCCAGGCCGTGGGCGCTGCCGTAGCGTTCGTCGCCGTGGTGTGCTGCCGGGACGACGCCCGGCGCGCCCTGTGGGTCTTCGGCGCCTTCGTGGTGCTCTCGCCGACGGTCCACCCCTGGTATGGCCTCTGGCCGCTGTTGCCCGCCCTGCTCCTCGACATCCGCGCGTGGGTGTGGCTGGCCAACCTGCTGCCCCTCGCCTACCTCGTGCTCGCGACGCTCGGAACCACGGGAAGCTGGACGGAGTCGGTGGCGACACGATGGGCTATCTACCTACCTTTCTACGTGGTGCTGCTGCACGACGCGTGGCGGCGATGGCGAGCGCCGAGCCCGCACCCGGTACACTGACACCGTGTACGCGTCGCCCGAACTGGCACTGGAGGCCTGCCCTCCCTCGCGGGCCCGGCGGGCCGCCATCGCCATCCCGGATGGAACACGGGACGTCGACGTGGTCCGCGCGCTGCTCGCCCTGAGGGCCTACTGCGACGACGCGCGGGTGATCGTGGGACTCGGATTGCACCGCCCGATGCACCAACACGAACTCGTTGCGAGCCCCTTTCCACTGGTGCAGCACGATCCCGACGACACCCGCCCCACAACCCGCGTCAACGGAATCCCAGGGCACATTTCCAGGCACGTCGACGGTTGCGATGCGCTGTGGACGTTGGGCATCGTCGAGTTGCACCAGTACGCTGGCTTCTCCGGGGGTCACAAGGGCGCCGCCGTGGGCCTCGGCGGCCGGGCGACCATCGACGCCCTGCACCACCGCGACCGGGTGACCGCGCCGGGCGTGACGCTGGGAAACCTGGACGGCAACCCCTTCCGCGACGCGGTCGACGGCCTGGGCCGGGTGGCTGGGTGCTCGTACGCGCTCAACGTGGCGGCGGGCCGCTGGTTGGGGGGGGAGCCAGGACACGTCCTACGGGAGGCGGCCGCCAGCCTCGACTGCTGGTGGGATCACCACGAGCGCTACCCGTCGATGGTGCTGCGGGTGCCGCCCCACAAGGCCGTCAACTTCTACCAGGCCAGCCGCGCCGCCACCTACGTGGGCCTCTCCGCGCGGCCGCCGCTGCTCGAAGGCGCGACGCTCTACCTCGAGGCGGGGTGCCCGGAGGGACTGGGCGAGGGCTCGGGGGAGCGAGCGTTCGCAGAGGCGATGGCGGCGACGCCACCACCGTGGGGGGCGTACCTCGACAACGAGGCGCCGGTCGGCGGCGGCACCCAGCGGGCGGTGATGCTCGCGCTGCTGCTGCGGCGCTACCGCCTGGTCGTGACCGGTTGCAAGCGCGCACCGGCGCTGGCGGCGGTGGGACTCCGGGCCACGTCGGAGCGCGTCCGGCCGCCGGGCGCGCTGGTCGTGGACGATCCCTTCGGCCGCGTGCCGCGGCTGGTCATTTCGCCATGACCTCGGTCGAGGGCACCGGCGCCAGGGCAGGCGCTGCCTGCGTGGCCAGCACCGACACCCAGCCCAGCCCGGCCGCGAAGAGCGCGAGGAAGGGCACGCTGCCGTAGTGTCCCACCGCGACGGCACCGACGATCCCCGCGAGGTGCCAGGCGCACAGCGCGGCCTCGACCGGCAGGCGCGAGGGCGCCCGGTCCCCATACGAACCCGCTCGTCCACCGAGCTTCGGCGTTCGCACGAAGGCAGATCGCCGCCCGATCGCGGCCTCCGCCACCGCCGCCGACTGGCTCACCAACATCCCGATGCCGAGGGCGACGGCCAGCGGCAGGTCGCGTAGGCGGCGCACGCCCGACCGACCCGGCGTTTGCCGGTCCCCCGACAAGGGGGCCAAGGCAAAGAACAGCGCGTGCGACAAGGTGGCCACGAGGAAAGCGGGGAGGTCCAGGACGAGGTGCCGGGCCCAGCCGTCGTGGGGCGACCACACGGCGACGGCGGGCATCAACACGGCCACCCCCAGCGCCGCTGGCCAAGCGGCGTTGGCGCAGAGGTGTTGCAGGGCCTCGGCTCGCACGGACCACGGCGCCCGCGCGCGCACGACGGTGCGCCACAGCTTGCGACAGGTCTCGATGGAACCCTTGGCCCAGCGCGCCTGCTGCGCGCGGAAAGCGCCGATGGTGGACGGTAGCTCCGCCGGTACCACCACGTCGTCGCGGTAGACGAAGCGCCACCCTGCCAACTGGGCGCGGTAGCTGAGGTCCAGGTCCTCGGTGAGGGTGTCGCCCTGCCAGCCTCCCGCCGCCTCGATGGCCGCGCGTCGCCAGATGCCCGCCGTGCCGTTGAAGTTGAACCAGGCGCCGGAGCGGTTGCGACCGAGGTGCTCCACCCGGAAGTGGGCGTCGAGCATGAGCGCCTGGGCGCGCGTGAGCGCGCTCTCCTCGTCGTTGATGTGACCCCAGCGGGCCTGGACCATCCCCACCGCGGGGTCGGCGAAGTGGGGCACCAGGCGCCGGAGGAAGTCGGGCGCGGGGACGAAATCGGCATCGAAGATTGCGACGAGATCCCCCGGGGCACTTCGCAGCCCCTCGGCGAGCGCGCCCGCCTTGAAGCCCGTGCGCGTCTCGCGGTGGATCACCTCGACACCGATGCCGCGCACGCGCGCCCGGTGAAGGGCCACGGCGGCCACCAGGGCGGTGTCGTCCGTGGAGTCGTCGAGCAGTTGCAAGTGCAGCCGATCGGCCGGCCAGTCCAGCGCGGTGGTGGCGTCGACCAGCCGGACGACGACGTCGCGCTCGTTGAACACCGGCAGTTGCACGGTGACCACGGGGAGCTCAACGGGGAGCGGCGGCTCCGCCGGCGGGTGCCGCCGCGTGCGGAAGAACCCCCAAGCGTGCACGTACCGGTGCAACCCAAGCACGCACAGCAAGCCCCCCCGCCCACCGTAGATCCAGCTCAGCGTGTCCATCGGGCGGCCGCGCGTATAAACGACCAGCGGCGCCGTGCCAACTCGCGCACCCCGCCACCGGCTACGGGACCGCGACCTCCATCCGCGCCATCTGGCTCACCTGGTCGATCGAGTAGTCGATACCCGACTCGGTGTCTTCTTCGAGGACGCCGTCCTCGTCGATGTCGGCGCCCACGAGCGTCCAGCTCAACTGCTCGACCACCTCCGCCAGCTTCGTGAGCGCCGACGCGGCGCTTGAATTGGCGCCCGCGCGGGCGTCCGCGGCTGCTTTCTCTGCCCAGAAGTCGGTGAACTGGACGCCGTCGTAGGCTTGCTCGATGTGGCTGTGGATCGGGTCCAGCGGGTCCACGACCGCGTTGGCAACGCCGAGGTCCTCGATGATCAACTCGACGTAGCCGAACCCGCCCTCGCCGTCGTCGCCCTGGACGGCGAGCACGTCGTCGTAGGTCTCGACGGTGCCGTCGCCGTCGGAATCTTCCGGGGGATCCTGGAGCGCGTTGCCGATCTTCTCGCAGAGCGTGGCGGACTCGGCGTCGGTGAGCCCCGCGCCCTCCGCGGAGCCCGCCTCGGCGATGAGGAACTCCAGGTGCGACTCCAGCGCCCGCAACGAGCCCTGGCCGTCGGGCGTGGCCGTGGAGGCGATGAGCATGCCCTGTATCGTGTCGAACACCGTGGGATCCACGTTGCCCGCCCACACCGGGTCGCCCTCGCCCACCTCGCCGGTGCTGTTGGCCCAGGCCTCGAAGTGGCTGTACCCCGCGATAATCGCGTTGCTTCCGATATCGTAGGTGTAGTCCACGTCTTCGCCGTTGACGAGGATCTCCCCGACCTCCACCCAGTCGCTGCCGCCGGTCGACACGAACCCGAAATACGCCTCGCCGTCGCGTGGTTCGTAGGCCCTCGACATCTGCAGGGTGAACATCGAATTGTCGGCGCTGCCGTCGCCAAAGTACGCGGAGCCGGTTCCACTGGCCTTCCAGGTGTCGGCCGTCCCGCCGCCCCCCGCGGTATCTTCACCGCCCGTGTCGCCGGCGTTGTCGTCTTTGACTACGTCCTCGGTGCACGCCACCAAGGCGAGGACGAGGAAGGAACAGGTACGCATGATGGTCTCCCCGCCGGAGTGTAGCGCACTCGACCGAGCTACGCGCGCCCGTCACGTGGCCAGGCTGGTGCTGTATTTCGACATCTTCCGCCACCCGCTCCGTGTCGACGAGTTGTCGCGACTCGTTTCATTGACAGAATCCGAACTTGACACCGCGATCGTCGACGCCGTGCGCGATCACGGAATCCACCACGACGGACGTTGGGTATCGCGGGCTGGTCGGCTCGCGGACCGGGAGCGGCGTGCGGAACGCGCCGCCCGCGCGGAACGGCTCTGGCCCGCGGCCCGCCGCTCGGCGGCCTGGCTGGCGCGACTGCCGTACGTCGAGGGCGTCCTCCTGACCGGGAGCATGTCGAAGGGCAGCGCCGGGGACGACGGGGACATCGACTTCCTCCTGGTCGTGGCGCCTGGGCGAGTGTGGACGGTGAAGGCGGCCCTGCACGCGGCACGGCGGGGGATGCCGACCCGCCTGCGGGAGACGATGTGCACCAACTACGTGCTTGCCGACGACCACCTCGCCATCCCCGAGACGACGATGTTCACCGCCGTCGAGTTGGCCACGGCGGTGCCCATGTCCGGGCCTGCGGCCTGCGGCGCGCTGCTGGACCAGAACCCGTGGGCGGCGGAGTTCGTGCCTGGACTGCCCTGGAGCCGTTCCCGGGCCGCGCTGGCGGCACGCAAGCCGCCGTCCACCCTCACGGCGGCCATCGAGCGCGCCGTGCCCAGAGGGGTCGAGTCGGCCGCGCGCGGGGCCATGCAGCGTTTCTGGGGATGGCGCTATGGCTGGCTGCCCGCTCAGGACCGTAAGAAGCGGTTCAAGCAAGACGACGGCGCGGCGACCAACCACCTGCACGACCACTCGACATGGGTCGCCCGCGAGCTCGACGCGCGCTGTGCCGCGCACGGCGTGACGCGCCCGTGAGCGACGACCGGCTCTACGTGGCTTTCGTGGGCCTACGCAGCCCCTGGGGCACTGAGGGTGGGGTGGAGGCGCACGTCGCCGCGCTGGCGCCGCGCCTGGTGGCGCGGGGTGCTCACGTGACGGTGTATTGCCGCCCGCGCTACAACCCGCACGGGAACTGCTACCGCGAAGGGGTCCGGCTGGCGGACGTCCCGACGACGGACGGCCGCGCCTCCGAGGCCTTCGTCCACACCGCCCTCGCCGCCCCGCGCGCCTGCCTCCGGCACCAGGTCGTTCACCTGCACGCCTGCGGCCCGGCGCTGTTCACGCCGGTCCCGTCGGCCCTCGGGCGCCGCACCGTGGTGACCCTGCACGGCAAGGACTGGGCGAGGGACAAGTGGGGTCCCGCCGCCCGCGTGGCGCTCCGGGCCGGGGCGGAAGTGGCCCTCCGCTCCGCCGGTCGACTCGTGGCGGTGAGCCAGGAACTGGCGGACTGGTGCCGCTCGCGCGGGCGAGAGGCGGTTCGCCTCCCGAACGGGGTCGAGCCTCACCAGCCCGTGGCCTGGGACAACCGCATCTTCCCGATGTTGCGCCCCCGCAACTACCTCCTCTTCCTCGGACGCCTCGTCCCCGAGAAGGGCCTCGAGACGCTGGTCGCCGCGGCGTCCCAAGCATGCCTGCCCCTTCCGGTCGTCATCGCCGGGGGCAGCGCCCACACCGACGCCTTCGTCGCCCACCTCCGCCGGGTCGCCGACGAGGACCGGGTGGTGTTCACGGGCCCCCAGTTTGGGCTCGAGAAGCGCATGCTCCTCGGCCATGCGCGGGCGTTCGTGTTGCCGAGCCGCGTGGAGGGCATGCCCCTGGCCCTCCTCGAAGCCATGGCGGCGGCCGTCCCGCCGGTGACGTCGGACATTGCCCCCAACGTGGAGGTCGCGCAGGACATCGGCTGGCGCGTGCCGGTCGACGATGTCCCGGCCTGGGCGCGAGCCCTGCGCGACGTGGCGGCCGCCCCCGCGGCCACCCTCCGCGCCGAGGGCGAACGAGCCCAGGCCCGGGCGCTGGCGCAGTTCGGCTGGGATTCCGTGGCCGACCGCACGATGGACCTGTACCGCCAACTGGCGCCACGTTGACGACGCCGCGGTGGGCCGGCCTGGGCAGGGCGCTCTCGGTGCTGGCCGTCGCCTGCTTGCCGCTGGCCACCGCGGGGATCGAGGTCAGCACCGGGCTCTGTCTCGCCTGGTCGCTGGCGTCCGGGAACGCCCGGGACCGCGTGGGCGACCCGTGGGTACCCGCCGCCGTGATCCTGGCCGGGGTCTGGACGCTCTCGTCGCTGGCGAGTGGGGTGGCGCGGGAGGGCATCGGTCACGCGTGGCTGCTCGCGGGGCTCGTTGCCTTTCCCCGGGGCGACTCGCCCCGCCTGCGGACCGTTGGCCTCGGCGCGGCCGTCGTCGCCGCCGCGTGGTCCGTCGCCCAGTGGTCCGTCGGCGAGTCCGGGCGGGCGGGGTTCTCGCACCACCTCAGTCTCGCCTACGCGCTGCTCCCACCGCTGGCCGTCGCCTTGTACGACCGGACCTGGTGGGCCGCTGCCCCCATCGCGCTGGGCGTCCTCGCCACCCGCAGCGACGCCGCGCCGCTCGCGCTCCTCGCCACGGCCACGGCGACCTGGTTGGCCAGCGGCCACGCGACCCGAGCACCGCTCCCGGGGGCCTTTCGGCGCCACCCGGCGCTCTCGGGGTACACGGCGGGCGCGGTGGCCACTCTCGCTGCGCTCTACTTCTTCGCCGACCAGGAGGAACTGCGGCAACGGGCCGTCTTGTGGACCGGCGGTCTGGCGGTGCCCGCGGGGTCGGCCGGGGCCGGCGGCTACGGGCTGGCCACCGAGTTGAGCAACGAGTCCCTGTCGCCTGGCTTCTTCTTTCCCCACCACGCCCACGACAGCCTGGTGCAGCTGCGCGCCCTCACCGGCATGGCGGGCGTCGTTGCGACGCTGGCCCTGGTCGCGGCGGTGTTCCGGCATGCCCACCCGGCGGCCGCAGCGGGCCTGGCCGGCGTGATGGTGGGCGCGCTGACCCAGGACACGCTGGGTGACTTGGAGGTGGCCCGGGCCACCTGGGCCTGGGTAGCCATCCTCGGAACCCTGGGACACAGTCGTGGTCAGGGCTCTTCATGACGCTGCTCGTCGCCTCGATCGCCCTCGCCGTCGACACCCTCCAGCAGGCGGTCGACGCGCGCCGCGAGGGCAACTTCGCCGCCGCCGCCGCCTACCTCGACGTCGTCCGGCCCCTGGTCGACGAGGCCGACGAGGGCCGGTGGAACTTGGAGCGCGGCCTGGCCGAGGAGCTTCAGTGGCGACCGGACCGCGCCGAGGGGTACTACCGGGCGGCGGCGTTCGCTGGTGGCGAAGCGGCCGCCGAGGCGCGCTACCACCTCGTCGTGGTCCTCGACGATCTCGGGCGGGTGGACGAGGCGCGGCGTGAACTCGAGGGGCTGCTCGCCACCCCCGGGCTGAACGAGCACTTCGTCCCCGTGCTTCGGCTCCAACAGGGCGTCCTGGACCTGCACGGCGGGCGCCAAAGGCGGGGGGAACGCCGGGTCCGCGCGGGCGTCGAGGACGTCGCCGCGGCGGGACTGCACCCGTGGATGGAGGGCCGCGCCCGGACCGCACTGATCGACACCTGGACCCAGACGGCCAACACGCTGGAGTTCGACCGCGGCGAGTGGCGGCAGCGGGCCAACCTCGAGCGCCGGGTGGGGCTGGTCCAGGACGCGGAGGCCCAGATGTACGCGGTGTTCAAGACCGAGGAACCGGAGTGGATCACCGGCAGTTTGCTGCTGGTGGGGCGGGCGTACGAGGACCTCGCCCAGGACCTGGAGGCGGCTGTCCCCCCGCGGCGACTCGGCGAGGCGGCGGCGGCCGTCTTCCGCGAGGCGGTCACCGAACGGGCCCAGGCACCGCGCACCAAGGCGTTCAACTGCTACGACAAGGGCATCGAGGTCGCGGCGCGACTCGGCTGGACCAGCCCCGTGGTGGAGGCGCTGCGGGAGGCGCGGGCGGAGTTGGCCCAGGTCCGTTGAAGACCCAGGGGGCGGGTTAGCGGCCCGCCACGCACGGGGCACCGATGTCGAACCACGCTTCTCCCACGCGGCTCAACGACCTCTTCATTGGTATCGCCGGGATGATCGGCGCAGGCAAGAGCACGCTGGCCAAGGCCCTCGGGGAACACCTCGACCTCCCCGTGTACTACGAGCCGGTGGGCGACAACGAGTACCTCGCCGACTTCTACCGCGACACCAAGCGATACAGCTTCGCCACGCAGATCTACCTGCTGAACCGGCGCTTCCAGCAGCACCAGGAGGTGATCTGGCGGGGCGGCGGTGGGGTCCAGGACCGCACGATCTACGAAGACGCCGTCTTCGCGAGGATGCTCGTGCGCATCGGCCTGATGGAGGAGCGCGACTACCGCACCTACGTGTCGTTGTTCCGGCACATGTCGAACTTCATGTGCCGCCCCAACGTGATCGTGTACCTCGACGTGAAACCCGAGCGGAGCATGGAACGCATCAAGTCGCGGTCACGCGACGTGGAGACCGGCATCTCCATGGAGTACCTCACGGCGCTATACGACGAGTACGGGCGCTTTATCGACGATATTTCTCGCACCGTGCCGGTCGTCAAGGTCGACTACGACAAGTTCCAGGACGCCGAGACGATGGCGCGCGTGATCGAGCGCGAGTACCTCGACGCGAGCTTCCTCCGCGACGCCACCTGGGCGCCCACCCGGGGGTAGGACGCTTAGAAGCAGGCGTCGTTCGGCTCGCCCGGCGTGCCGGGCTCGCTAACACCCGGCAGGATCGTCGTCTGTACGCACCAGTTGGCGATGTTGTCGTTGGCGTTGCCATCGAGTGCCGACGGGTCCAGACCAAACGACATGGCCGCCTCGATGGGATCGCTGTCGGTGTCGTTGTAGTCGAAGTGGTCGATGTCGACGCCGGTGGGGCTGGTGAGGGTGAGTTCGTCGTCGTTGTTGGCGATCGCCACGCCGTAGCCGGAGCCGGTGGGGGGCTTCTGTCCCATCGGGTTGCGGTAGAACCAGCCGTCGCAAGGCACGCCGCCGTTGAGCGCCGGGTCCGGGTTGGCGCAGAGCACGACGTACGATTTCGGCTCGACTTCGATGCTCTCCTCGAAAACCCAGTAGTCGCTGTCGTCGTCGTGCAGCGCGTAGCCCCTGATGTCGAGCGTGGATCCTGAGGTGTTGTAGAGCTCCACCCACTCGCCGTACTCGTCGGCCACCACCGAGGGGTTCACCATCATCTCGGTGAAGATCAGGTCGCCCGGCTCCGGCTCCACCGGTCCCTCGGGCTCCACCACCA
>CAYHRZ010000079.1:0-14372 GCA_964359125.1 uncultured Klebsiella sp.
CGGGCGCGCGGCTTCGCGTCACTACCCGGGCTGGATCTCCACCAGGAGCGTCGTGGTATCAGCGTCGAAACCGTCACACGTGAGGACGAATTCCAGCGTGGTGGTCAGCGCCGTGCTGGAGTAGGTCGTGCCCTCCAGGGTGACGGTGAACGTGAGGTCGCTGAGGAGCGACACGTCGACGTCGGCGTAGCTCTCGGGCGTGATGTTGGTCACCATGCCGAACTCGTCGCTGAGTACGTCGAGGGCGCAGGTGTCGTAAACGCCCTCGGCGGGGATCACCGAGGCCACGTCGAGCAACGCCTCGATGGCAGCGTCGGTGATCGCGGTGCCGGACGTGGTGTACACGGCGGGGTCGTCGACGACGCCGTCGCCGTCGCTGTCGACGAGGGAGCCGGTGGCCGTAGCCAGCGCTTCCATCTGGTCGTAGCCGTAGCCGCTGCCGGTGGAGAGGCCCACGAGGAAGGCGCCGAGATCCGACGCCGCGGCCGCAACGTCGCTGGCGCCGGCGTCGACGGGGCAGCCGCCGGGGGTGCCGTAGCCGGCGTCGGGGTCGCGCATGTAGTTGTCGGTGATGTAGACGACCACCGGCGTGGTGCCGCTGCGGAAGCCGAGGCCCCCCCGAGCGCCGCCCCCCACCACCGTGCTGTCCCAGGCCTCGCCGCCGAGGCCGGCGAAGGGGTCGGTGGCGGCCGCGAGCAGCGGGAGCACGTCGTACACGGCGTCGTAGCTGCCGTCGCAGCCCTGGTCGTAGCCCGCGCCGGTGAGCGCCTGGTAGAGCGCTTCCATGCTGGACTCGGGGCCGTCCGCGCCGCTGTGGAGGCTGGTGTCGTCGAGCGCCGCCTGCGCCGCCGCGAGGTCGGTGGTGACTTGCTGGAGCAAGACGAAGGGCAGGTCGACGCTGGCCGAGCCGTAACTGCCATAGGCGTAGTCGTCGAACGTGGCGTAGCCAAGGCGTAGATCGTCGACCACTCCGGTGAGGCCCGCGGCGAGGTCGTCGAATGAGAGGCCGCTGATGGCGCTGCCCATGGAGCAGGTGGTGTCCATCAGGAAGGCGATGTCGAGACCGCCGAGGCCGTCGAGCGGAACCGACAGCTCGTAGCTGCTTTCCTCGCCGTAGGGTACGACCGCGCCGTCGATCACCCGGTCGCCGCCGCTGCAGTCCTGGTCCACGCCGTCGTTGGGGAGGTCGTAGGCACCGGGAAGGCTGTCCGGGTCGGTGTCGTCGCAGTCGTCGCCTCCTTGCGACAGCGCGTCGTGCCCGTCGCCATCCTGGTCGTCGTCACCCTCGCCGTCGCAGTTGTCGTCGACGCCGTCGTACCACACTTCCTCGGCCCCCGGGTAGACCGCGGGGTCGCCGTCGTTGCAGTCGTCGCCCCCGTAGGCGGCGGCGTCGTGACCGTCGCCGTCGGCGTCGTTGTCGCTGTCGCCGGCACAGTCGCTGTCGATGCCGTCGTAGGCGGCGTCGGTGGCGCCCGGGTGCACGCCGCTGTCGACGTCGTCGCAGTCGTCGCCGCCGTGGTCGGCGCTGTCGTAGCCGTCGCCGTCCTGGTCGAAGTCGCTCTCGCCGTTGCAGTCACTGTCGACGCCGTCGTACCACTCGTCGCTAGCCCCCGGGTGCACGCTGGCGTCGTCGTCGTCACAGTCGGCGCCACCCACCTCGGCCGAGAGGTGGCCGTCGCCGTCGGCGTCGTCGGACTTGTCGTCGAGGACTAGGCCGCCGGGGGTGCAGCCGAGGGCGACGAGGATGCTGGGGAGAAGGGCGTGACGCATGACGTACTGTAGCGCAGCGAGGCCGCGATGGTGCGGTCGCCCGGCCCAGTCACTCCACGGTCAGCACCGACCACCGGCGCGACGAGTCCAGCACGGTCACCCGGGCACCCTCGCGGCCGGGTTGCACGTCGCCCACCGTCACCCCATCGACGCTGGTGCACGCCGCCACGGCGCCCGCCGCCGCCCGACACACCTCCGGGCCGCCGCCGCCGAGGCGCGCCCACCACGCGACCCCGCCGCGCAGGCGGGGGCGGACGGTGGGGAGCACGCGGCCGGTTCGGTCGAGCGCCCGTGGGGAGAGCCATTCCCCGCTCGCATCCTGGTCGAAGGCGAGGATCTCGGTGGCACCGGCTTGGTAGGCCGTGGCCACCAACCGGGTCGTGCCGTCGTGAACCTCCAGGCTGGTGTTCTCCACGCGGTCCCACACCAGCCCGGCGTCGTCAACCAGTTGCGTCTTCGACTCGCCCTCGGCGCCGTCGAACACCCGTGTCCACACCTGCGTGCCGATAAACTCTGAATACACCTGCCATACTTCTGGGTGTCGCTCCGCGCGCGCGGTCGCTTTTTCAAAGCTGGTGGCGACGCTCACCAGGGCCATTCCGTCGTGCAGGGCGAGGTCGATGCCCTCGCCGAATACCACGCCCGGTACCCCCTCGCGCTCCTGGTCCCATCCTCGCTCGGGAAGGTATTGCCGGAGGCGGAGGGTCTCGCCGTCGCCGTCGGTGGCCCCGCCGCGGTCGTTGTCGTCGTACGCAATCCAGAGCCCGCCGAGGTCGTCGACGGCCATCGCGCGGCGAAGGAACGGCCCGACCACTGGCTCCGGGAAGCCGATGGGCACCCACGCGCCGTCGTCGTGGGCGACGCAGCGAGGGCGCCAGGGCAGGTCCCCGGTGCCGGGCTCGATGACGAGTTCGTCCCAGCACGCGTACGTGGACCCTCCTCCCTCTGCGAGGGCAGGGCCCCACACCGCCCAGGCGCCCGCGGTCGACACGCGCTCGCCGTCCAGGCGGATCTCCGATCGCCGGTCGTCCGCGTCGAGGGCTTCCAGGGTGAGCTCGTGGGCGCCCGCGAGGCGCACCTCCCGCTGCCCGGTCGCGCTTGCCCGGGGTGGCGGGCGTACCAGGGCGCTCGTAATGGCGCGCCCTTGGCCCGCGACGAGCGGCAGGCCGAGGACGTGGGCGATGGTGGCGCCCACGTCGGCGAGGTCGGTCGTCCCGGTGACGGTGAGGTCGCGGTGCACGCCGGGCCCCACGAGGAGCAGCGGTATCTCGCGGCACCCCCGGCTCGCGTCGCCGTGGTCCCGCCACGCGTCCACGCCGCCACGGCCGCGCCCGTGGTCGGCCACCACGACCAGGAGCGTGTGACCGCCGAGGACGGGGTCGGCCTCGATGGCCGCCCAGGTGGCGGCCAGGGGGGCGTCGACCTGGCGGACGGCCTCGACGTAGTCGTCGTCACCCCCGTCGTGCCCCAGGCGATCCATCTCGTGCAGGTTGGCGAGGACGATCCCCCGGTCGAAGGTACGCAGGACTTCCAGGGCGCGCTCGAGGACCACCGGGTCGGGCTCCAACTCGTGGGGCCCACCCTCGCCGTGAGCGACCAGTTCGAAGTCGGCGCCGTCGCCGAGGCCCGGGAAGGCGCTGTGCGACACCGGGCTCGGCAGCATCGAGTTGGCCACCAGGGCGGCGCTGCCGCCCGCCTCCCGCGCGAGTTCGAACAACGTTGGGTAGTCGGGCACGTAGGTGTTGGCCTCGCCGTCGACGGGCAGGTTGGCGAAGGCCTGGTAGGCCCCGGTCACGAGAGTTGCGTGGGAGGGGGCGGTGACGGTGGGGCCGACATTGTACGCGGGCAGCACTCGAGTGCCGAGTGGCACGACCTCGCTGCGCGTGGCGGGGAGCACCGTCCCGGTGGGTGCGACCGCGACGTCGCTCCAGCCGTCCCCCAGTGACTCTTCCAGGCGCACGCCGTCGAGGACCACCACCAGCGCGTGGGTGGCGGCGGCGGACGGGTGATCAGGGGGATCGGCTCGTGGCACGTCGGCGCAGCCGGGCGCCAGGAAGAAGTACCACGTACTAGAAGTAATCATAGAACATGCTTGCCTTCTCGACGAAGCTGCGTTTCCAGTGGAACATGTTCATGCAGGTTCGTTGGCAGTTCCTGCAGTTCTCCCGGTGTTTGTTGGCCGCGTCGGACGACCAGATCTCCCGGGGACTCTGCTGGTACACGTTGCCGTAGGTGGGCTGCTCGCTGCACGAGCGCACGCTACCGTTGGGCAGGATGATCATGTGCTCCCATGCCGTCTTGCAGTCGCGGTCGATCTTGCAGATGAGGTCGGGGTTGTGGAAGTAGGCCTGGATGCTCTCGAGGTGGAAACGACTGTTGAGGATGGGCCAGCCGTTGGCCTTTCGCTCCACCAGTGCGGCCACCGCCTGGTCGAGGCGATCCAGGCTCGTGACCCAGTGCCCTCTGAGGTTCTCCGGGAGCCTCGCGGGGTCCAGCGACAACTTGGAGAAACGAGAGTTGGGCGAGAAACGCTCGTAGGCGTCCGGGAGCGTCCAGTCGCGGGCGTCGGCGTGGGTCTCTTGCATGTCGCGGTACTCGACGGGTTGGAAACCGACCAGTGTCTGCCGGTCGCGGGCGAGGTCGGCGATCGCTTCGAGCTCGTCGAGGTTCCACTCCATCACCGTGGTGCGGAAACACAGTCGCGTGTTGGTGGTCCGGAAGCGGTTGAGATGGTCCACGCCCTTCATGATCTTTGTGTAGGAGCCACGGAACTCGCGGTTCTTGTCGTGCTTGGTGGGGTCGATGCTGTCGAGGGAGATCGAGATGTTGAACGGTTCCAGGGCCGCGAGCCTGCGCGCGTTCTTCTCGGTGAGCAGTGAACCGTTGGTGGTGACGCCGGCGAGGATCTCGTGCTCCCGGCAGAATTCCAGTACCTCGAAGAACTGCGGGTGGAGCATCGGCTCCCCGCCCAGGAAGTTGATCCGGAAGGGTCCCAGCCAGCCCTGGAGCTCGAGGAGCAAGCCCTTCCACTGGTCGAGGTCCATCTCGTGGTGGACCTCGGCCGTGGGATGGGGGCAGAAGTTGCAGCCGAAGTTGCAGCGCGACGTGAGTGGAGCGCACACCTGGGTGGGTCGACAGAGATCGGGGCGATCCAAGGCTTCGGCCACCCGCTGCTCCGCCCACTTCCGCAGGAACGCTGTTCCAAACTTCACCTTCATCCGCGCCCGCCGCTTCTCCGCCGCTGAAACCATGGCCGCTCCAGGATCACGTGCATGCGACCACGTGCCGCGGCGGCTGTCAAGGGACTCGCGCCCTGCGGACCACCACGGTCGACACGTTAGCCGTGGCGGATGGATCGCCTCGAAGTCTCCGCCGTCGTCCCCGCGCCTCCGGGCGACGTCTACCGCACCTGGCTGGACCCCGAGTCGCACGCGGCGATGACCGGCGCTGCGGCCGGGGGGTCGGCCGCCCTGGGTGGCACGTTCACCGCCTGGGACGGCTACATCACCGCGCGGTCGCTCGAACTGGTGCCCGGCAGGCGGATTGTGCAAGCCTGGCGCACGGCGGACTTCGGGGCGACCGACGCGGACAGCCGGCTGGAGGTGGTGTTCGAGGCGGAGGGCAACGGGACCCGGGTGACCGTGACGCACACCGAGATTCCCGCGGGGCAGGGTGTCAACTACGAGCAGGGTTGGAAGGACTTCTACTTCACCCCGATGCAGACGCACTTCGGGGGCTAGGGTGCCGCGGAGGCGGGGCCTCCGGATCCGCGCGCGGCCGCGCGAAGTCGGGCCGCGTGCCCAGGCCCAGGCCCAGGCCCACGCCCGCATCCACGCCCCGCCCACCACCCGGGCGACGGGCCGCGCGGAGCGGTCACCCGCGCGCCGCGTTCCCGCACTCGATGAGGTGTTGGGACTCGGAGCGCGTGCGGTAGGTGCAGCCGAGCGTGGCAGCGCAGGCGTCTCGCATGGCCTCCAGCTGCCCCGGGTCCGCGCACGCGTCGTCGCCCACCCACTCGACGCCCTCGTTCCACCGGCAGGTCACGCCGAGGGTTCCGCCCGGGCACGCGCCGTCGCCCGAGTCCGGCAGGGCCGTGCCGAGCGCGCCGGGCGACTCGCCGGGGCACGGGCTGGGGTAGCGGCACTCGTCGTAGCTCGACCCTCCGCATCCCGGGGCGACAACGATCGTCGCGAGGAGGACGAGGAGGGTGACGCCCGCGCCGAACACCAGCCCAGCCTGTCGCGGGTGGCCCCGGGGCCGCGGCGGCGACCCGCCAGCGCTCAGCTCGCCAGCGCCTTGAGCCGGTCCAGCGCGGCCCCCCAGGCCCGCCTCAGCCCGTCGGCCTCGGCCCGGGTGCCGATCCGCTTGTGGTAGAAGTTGATGGTCAGTTTGCCAGCGGTCACGTTGAACTGGATCTCGATCTCCGTCGGGCCGAACCCCGGGCTGCTCCACGCCATGCGAATGTCTTTCTCGGGCCGGATCCGCCCCACTTCGCCGGTGGCGTCGCCGCAGCGAAATTTGGCGCCCTCCTTCACTTCGCCGGACCAGCCCGGAATCCACGCGGCGAGCGCGGCCTCGCTGGCGAAGTGCGGGAACAACTGGGCCGGCGTGAGCTTGAACCCCTTCGTGCAACAGATGTTGTAGCCCTCGGGCCGACCGTCTTTCTTCACCACGCCCCTTGAACGCTCGTACTCCACCCAGATCGTCGTGGGCCACCACACGTCCTTGCCACGCCCCGTGGCCTCGTAGACCATCTGGATGGCGTCACGACGCCGTTCGGCGAAGCCCTTGGACTCGATGAGCGCGAACCACTCGGCGAAGCCCTTGCCGGTGTGCTGCTTGCAGGCGGCGTCGGTCTCCGGGAAATCAGCGGTGAAGTCGACGTGCATGGCTTGGTTCCTCGGGGAGCGCGGGTCGTTCGGTCGCTGGCCCGCTCGTGGCCTGCGGGTGCGATGCTATCGCGCGGCCTCTACGCCTACCCACCTACCGCGGCTCCACCGCAGCGACCGTCCCGAGCACGTCGTCGAGGCCGCGCCCCCACTGCCGTTCGGCGGTCGCTGCGGCTGCTGCCGCGTCGGCGTCGAGGGCGTCCATCGACCACAGCCGCACCTCGTTGTCCCAGCCCCCGGTGGCCAGCCAGCGCCCATCCGGCGAGAAGGTAACTGCGGCCACCCGGGCGCGGTGGCCCGCAAGACGTGCGCTGGGTGACGAGGCCCCGACTCGGTAAACGTAGGTCGTCCCGTCCATCATGCTCACGGCCGCGAGCGCGCCGTCGGGCGTGACGGCCGCGTCGAGGGCGCCAAGCGGGACGGGGGTGGTCCAGGTCGCTCGGCCGGCGTCGTCCACCCGTGACAGCCCCGTCGGACCGACGAGGAAGGTGTCGGTGATGCTGCTGGCCACGGCGCTCACGGCGGGGAACGTGCCCAGGTGTTTCCAGTAGACGACTGGGCCGTCGCGCAGCAGCCACGCGGAGTCGGAGCCGTCGACTGCGGCGAGGCGTGCGCCGCCTACCACGCCCTCGATGTCGGACAGGCCCGGCGGGGAGTCGCCTTCCACAGCGGGAGGACCCGCCACGAACACCACCTCGCGCCGGTACGGCGCTCCGACCGGGCCGAGCCGGGCCAACCAGCCACCGCGTCGCCAGGACTCGCCGCTGGCCAGGTCCCGGGTGGTCTGGTCGGCGAGGCGCACCACCCGCTGCCGCAGGCCGGCGGACGCCAGCAGTAGCTCGTCGCCCAGGGGGGAGAACGTGACGTCCTTGACCACGTCGGCGCCGGCGTCGAGCCGAACCTGCCGCCCCGAGGCCGTGTCGATCAGGACGGCGAGGCCGTCGCCGCCGGCCACCGCGAGCGTGCCGCCGTCGGCTGAGAACGCGAGCGCGCTGACGCCGTGCCCGAGGTCGAGGCGGTGTGGCTGCGTGCTCGCCGGGGCGGCGCGATCCACGACCTGCGCGCCCACGACCCGCAGGCGCGAGACGTCGAGCCAGGCACTGAGAATGCCCTCGCCCCGGAACCGCGTCTGCACCGTGCCCGAGGCGAGGTCCCAGGGCACGAGGTCGCCGCCGCTGAGTCCCACGGCGGCACGTTCCCCGAGGATGCTCGCCGTCGCCACCGCGTCTTCCCCGAGCCGGGCCCGTTGCGCCACCGTGCCGTCGGGACGGAGCCAGAGCGCGTGGCCGGTGACCGTGCCGACGAAGAGCCACCCTCCCGGCGCGGGCTGCACCAGGGACGCCAGTCCAACGTCAGCGGGGAGTGTCGCGACGCGCGCGCTGCGCTTGCCCGGCCCCACCCGCAGAACCCGGTGGTCCGTGCACGCCGCGACCACGTGGTCGACCTCGTCGAGACCAGCGGCCTCCACTCGGGTCGGCGCGCAGGCGTCGATCTGCGCCACGGCTCCCGCGGCGACGTCGACGTAGGCGGCGCCCGTGGTGGTAGGGAGCACCGCCCGGAACGGCGTCCCCGACGCGGGGAAGTTGCCCGAGCGCGAACCCTGCAGGCCCAGCGGCACCGGCTCGTCGCCCACGCGCCAGGAGTACAGCAGGCCGATCTCATCGAACAACACCACGGCGTCGTCGTGGCCGGCGAACGTGCCACGCGTCCAGGGACCTTCCGAAACCGTGCTCTTGCCGGTGGCGAGGTCGAGCACCGACACGGCCTGGTCCCGGAAGCAGAGCAACGAGGAGCCACCGGGCGACAGGGCCCGCCGGGTACACGGCGGGACGGGCATGACCCCGAGCGGAGACCACGGGGGGCGGCGGTACACCGCCGCGAGCAAGCCCCGTGCCTCGGGGGTGTCGGCGCGCAGCACGGCGTTCGCGGCCAGGATCGTGGCGTCCATCTCCAGGCCCGCCTCGACGGCGATCCCCGCCTGTGCTCTCAGTGCCGCGGCGAACGCCCGCGTCTCCCGGCGCCTCGCCTCCACTGCCAGGAGGTCGGACGCCGCCGCGTCGCGCCGAGCGGCCGCTTCCCGCAACGCGCCCACCGCCACGGCGAGGCCCACCGCGAGCAGGCCGACCGCCGCGACGGCCAGGGGGAGTCGCCAGCGTTGCAAGAGGCGGGCGATGAGTTCGGTGGTGGTGTATTCGTGGGCCGTGACCCGGCGTCCCTCGAACCAGGCGAGCAGGTCGGCGTTGAGGGACGCCGCGTCGGGGTAGCGGTCGGCAGGAACGGGGGCGGTGGCGCGAGCCGCGATCGCCAGCAGTTCGCGGGGCATGCCGGGCGGCGGCCGCGCGCCCCCGAGCACCTCGCGCAGCGTGGTGCCCAGGCCGTACACGTCGGCGCGGGGGTCGATGGGCTGCCCCGCCGCCTGCTCGGGGGCCGCGTAGCCGGGGGTGCCGACACCCGGCTCGCCGCAGCGCCCTTCCTCGAGCGTGCACGCGAGCCCCCAGTCGGCCACGACGGTCTCGCCGAAGGCGCCCACGAGCACGTTGTCCGGCTTCATGTCACGGTGCAGCACACCGTGGCCGTGGGCGTAGGCCAGCGCGGCGGCGGCGTCGAGCACGTGCCGCACCAGCCGCAGACGCGCCGGGAGGTCCGGTGCCGCGCCGATCGCGTCGGCGAGGGTATTGCCCCCGAGCAGTCGCATCGCGTACCAGATCCGCCCGTCGGCCCCACGCCCCGCCGCGTAGACCGGCACGATCCCGGGGTGTTCCAGCCGCGCGGTCACGGTGGCCTCCCGGGCGAGGCGGGCCGCCCCCGACTTGTCGCCCGGGGCGACCATCTTGACCGCCACGTCGCGCCCGAGGCGCGGGTCATAGGCGGCGCGCACCTCGCCCATTCCGCCCCGGCCCAGGACGCCCCCGAGCTCGAAAGGGAGGGGGTTGGGGTCGCCGAGCGGCGGCGCGACGGGCGGCGAGGCCGTGCTGCCGCTGCGGGTGGGAGGTCGCACTAGCCCATGTCCTCGACTCTATCGGCGGGGTACCTGAGCAGTTCCACGGTTCCGGCGCCGTCGGTGCGCACCAGGTCGTTGCGGACACCGGTCGCGCGAAGACGGCGTCGCAGGCGCATCAAAAGCGCGTCGAGGCGCCCGCGCCGGACAGCGGCGTCGTCCTCGTCGGGCCACAACTCCGCGCTCAGTGCCGTCCACGCCACCGGGCCGTCTATGCTCACCAGTTCTGACAACAAGCGAGCTTGCATGCCGGCGAACACCACTGGCGCTCGGCCTTCGCGGAACACCTGCACCGAGTCGAACCGGGCGACGAGGTGCAAGGGGTCGCCAAAGTCGCCGTGGCGCCGCGTGGTCCGCGGGCCGGCCTCGCCCAGGGGGATGGCCACGAAACGAATCGTCCGGCCGTGCAGCGGGCAACTGTCCCCCGGCGACAGCTGCCGCGTTTCGCCGCCCAGGCGCAGGCGGAACCCGTCACCGGTACTCCACAGTTGTGCGACGGCGTCTTCCCGCCAACCCGACACGAGGCGGAGCCGGGGTTCGACGAGCAAGGAGGCCACGGCCGGCACCATCTGCCGGGGGAGACCGTCGGCCTCCACGCCGAGGACCTCGGTCGGGAGGTACACCTCGCCGACCGCGACGCTGACACCGAGCGCCAGTTCGATGTGGGTGCCCGGGGTGAGCACGACGTGCGAGACCGGCTCGCCGGCCACCGCCAGCCCTCCCCGGAGGGGGATGAGCTGGAGTTGTCCCTCCCGCAGGCTCACCATGGCGTGGGCCTCGCTCACGCGCCCGTCGTCCAGGCGTAGCGCCGCGCCGGCCGAGCGACCGAGGAAGTCGCCCGGCACCAGCTCCACCGCCTGCCCGTCGGGGCCCTGCACGACGACGGACGTTCGCACGCGGCGAGTCTACCCTAGATGCACACCTCGTACGGCGACACGTAGCTGCCGGACGGGAAGGTGGTGATGCCTTCCCAGCAGTTGCCGCTCACGCCGTAGCCCACGAACTCGGCCTCGATGCCCGCCGCCGACTCATACACGAAACTGAGTTCGCTGCCGTTGATGTCCCAGGTGCCCCAGTACCCCGGGTCGTCGGGGAAGCTGATCGTCTGGTCGACGTCGTCGTGGAAGGTGGCCACGTGCTCGGAGATCGACGAGGGGAACAACTCGCACTCGAAGAAGGACTCCAGCGCCGTGCCGGTGCAGTGCGCATTGGCAACGGCCACGTCGCCGCTGAAGGAGGGTGAGTAGTTGAGCAGGCTGGCGGTGGCGTTGGCGGCGTTGTTGGCCGTGTTCGACTCGGAGGAGGCGGTCGCTGCCGTGGCAGTGAAGTCCAAGTCTCCGGCGCTCTCCGGCAGCGTGATGCTGAACGACACCGTCTTGGACTTGCCCTTCCGCAGGGTTCCAAGGGCGCAGTTCAGTGTCGTGCCCGAGGCGGTACAGCCGCTGCTCGCGGTGCCGAGCGTGCCCATCACGTACACGCTGGGGCTGGTGTTGGTGACGGGGAGCTGGATGCTCACCGTCGAGCCGGCCGCGTCGCGGGTGCCCGCGTTCTTGACGGTCACCTGCCAGGTGCCCGACTGGTAGACGTACACGCCGCTGGGCGCGGTGATCGTCGTGGTCAGGTCGGGCGACGACGCGGCCTCGGCGACGTGGGCGACGAGGGCGGCGAGGGCGAGCAAGGACATGGGACGATTCCGGGTCGGGGGTTGGGCCGAGGGGCGGCCTGCCCATCGACTAGACCAAGGTCGCTCCGGTCCCGCCGGTTGGCCACGTGGCGTCAGATCGGCGTCAGACCGACGGCTGTGGCGTAGACTCCGGGCATGGTGCTCGCCCTCATCCTCGCCTGCCGCGCCCCCGCGCCGCCCCTGGCGCCGGTGGCGACGCCAGTTACGCCGAACTGGATGCTCGCCTCCAGACACTCCGGGAACCCCCTGGTCATCGCCCACCGCGGCGCGTCGAAGGTGGCGCCGGAAAACACGCTGGCGGCCTACCGGTTGGCGCTGGAGTTGGGCGCGACGGCCGTGGAGACCGACGTGCACACCACGCTCGACGGCGAGGTGCTGGTGATCCACGACCCTACGACGGAGCGGACGACGGGTGTCAATTCGGTGGTGGGCGAGACGACCGCCGCGGACCTGCGGGCCTTGGACGCTGGTAGTTGGAAGAGCCCTGCCTACGTCGGCGAGCGCTTCCCGCTGCTGGGGGAGGTCCTCGACCTGGTGCGCGGCCGCGCCGTGCTGTGCCTGGAACTCAAGGCCGGGGAGGCGTTGGTTCCCCGGTCGGTGGCGCTGATCGACGCGCGCTCGATGCGAGCGTCGATCGTGGTGTTCTCGTTCGACACGGCGCTGCTCGCGGAGTCCAAGGCGGCCATGCCCGACGTGCCAGCGCTTCTGCTCACGACGCCCGAGGGCGAACCTCCGGTGTACACCGTGGCGGCGGTCGAGGCCGCGCGGGCCCTGGGGGTCGACGCAGTAGGCTTCTCGCACCGCCACCTGCCCCGCGAGGTGGTCGACGAGGCACACCGGCAGGGATTCCCGGTGTTCACGTGGACGGTGAACACCCCCGAGGATGCCCGCCGGCTGCGCGACTGGGGTGTCGACGGGCTCATCACCGACGACCCGGCGATGGTCGTGGCGGCGCTGGCCCCCACGCCCGCGCCGGCGTGAGGCGGCCCGGGGTGATGTGCTCGGTCCATCGCGCGCCGTCCGTCGCCGCCCCTTGACACCTGTACACCCGCACAGTAGAACAGCCGTCCAGGAGACTGAATGGACGACCTGCCCCCCCGCCAGCGCGAACTCCTCGACTTCGTTGCCTCCTTCACCGACCAGAAGGGCATCCCGCCCACGCTCCGCGAGATCGGCGAGGCCATGGGTATCAAGAGCACCAACGGCGTCAGCGACCAGGTGAAGGCCCTGGTGCGCAAGGGCTTCATCGAGCGCGTCGGCGACGCGCGCACCTCCCGCGGCCTGCGCGTCACACACTCGGCGCGGGGCGGGTTCCGCGAGTCGTCTACGGTGGCGGTGCCCGTGATCGGACGGGTGGCGGCGGGTTCCCCGATCCTGGCCGAGGAAAACTACGCCGGTACGCTCCACATGGACGCGTCCACGATGCCGCACCAGGCGCCGGTGTTCGCGCTGGTGATCCACGGCAACTCGATGATCGACGATGGCATCCTCGACGGCGACTACGTCTTCGTGCGGCAGCAGTCCGAGGCGCGCAACGGCGACATCATCGTGGCGATGGTCGACGGCGACGCCACCTGCAAGCGTTTCTTCCGCGAGCGGGGCCGCGTTCGCCTGCAGCCCGCCAACGCCGACATGCACGACATCATGGTCGACGGCACGCGCAGTTTCTCGATCGTTGGCGTCGTGATCGGGGTTTATCGCCGCATCCACGCCTAGGCGCCGGCTGCTACCATCCCGGGGCGTGCCCCCCCGTCCCTCCGAAGCCCCCGTGTCGTCGCCTCGTGCCTCGCTGTGGGTGGAGATCGGCTTGTCGCTGGGCTTGCTGGTCGTGCTGGTGGCCCTGCTCGACGCGGGCGTGTTCCTCGTGGCCACGCGCTACGTGCTAGGGGAGGCCGCGGCGGATCTCGCGGAGGGGGCCGCGACGGTCGTGGCCGCTGAGCTTGGCGCAACCGACGAGGAGGGCTATCGCCGCGTGATCGACGGCCACCGCCGCGCGGGCCTCGACGGCATCACCGTGTGGTCCGCCGACGGGGAGCGTTTGGCCGGCAGCGACGTGGGCGAGGCCGACGCTGCGGTGCGTCGCACGGTGGCCACCCGGGAGTTGAGCACCTCGGACGTCGACGGCGCGGTGCGCGTGGTGGCGCCGATCGGCACGGGCAGGCCGCGGGCGGTCCTGGAACTTCGCTTCCCGGTGGCGAAGGTGGAACGGCCGGCCTGGGGGGTCATCGTCGCGCACGCCGTCTTTTCTGCCGGGATCATCGCCATGTTTGGCTACTTCCTCTTCCGGCGCAACGTCGTGGACCCGATCCGGCGGATCGGCGAGGCCACGCAGCAGATCGCGGGTGGGAAGTTCGGCCACCCCGTGCCCAGCGACGCCCCGGCCGAGTTGGCGGAGTTGGCGGAGTCCCTGTCGCTGATGAGCGAGGCGCTCGCGGCCTACCGCACCCGGACGGCGGAGCAACTGGCGTCGCTGGAGGCCACCAACGCCGAGTTACGACGGGCCCAGGACCTCCTGATCCGGTCGGAGAAACTGGCGAGCGTGGGGCGACTGGCCGCCGGCCTGGCCCACGAGTTGGGAAACCCGCTGGCCGCCGTGCGCGGCTACGTGGAAATCCTCGCGACGAACCCGGGGAGGAGCGACGCGGCCGACATCACCCGGCGTGCCCAAGTCGACGTGGAGCGCATGCACCGTCTCCTGCGGAACCTGCTGGACTTCGCCCGAGCCGACGAGGCGCAGACGGGCGACGTCGACGTCGTTGAGTTGTTGGAGGAGGGGGCGCGGACCGTACGCCACCAGGTGAGCTTCCGCGACGTGGAGGTGTCGGTTCGCGCCGGAGCCGTGCCCCACGTCCGCGGCGAAGTGACAAAGCTTCACCAGGTGCTGGTGAACCTCCTGCTCAACGCGGCCGACGCGGGCGCGCGCCGGGTGCAACTGGCCGCAGCCAGGGTACACGACGAAGTCGTCGTCAGCGTGAGAGACGACGGCGAGGGGATCGACCCAGAGAATCTAACCCGCTTGTTCGAGCCCTTC
>CAYHRZ010000080.1:0-14203 GCA_964359125.1 uncultured Klebsiella sp.
GCCGTCGCCGTCCTGGTCGTCGGCCACCACCGTGCCGAGTTGGCACTCTTGCCACTCCACGGCGCAGTCGAAGAGGGCCTCGAGTTCGGCACCGTACTCGTAGCCGCTGGGCATGGTGACCCCGCCGAGGGCGCTGGACAGGGTGTTCTCCACGGTGCTGAGCGTGTCGTCGCTGCTACCGGCCTTCAAGCAGTACTTCCGCTCCTCGCCGCAGGCGTCGATGCTGTCGCACCACGAAGCGTTCTGCGCCAGACCGTCGACCAGCTCCGCCCGCCCGTACACCGCCTCCCCGTCGACCACCACTAGCCGCACCGTGCTCTCCTCGGCGCCGACGATCGACAGGTAGGGGGTGTCGGACCAGTCGAACACCGCGATGTCGGCCTTCATCCCGGCGGAGAGCGTGCCGATCATCGCGTCGGCGCCCACCAGCCGCGCGGCGTCGACCGTGGCCTTCTCCACCAGTTCCCGGTCACTGAGCGGGCGCCCCTTACGTTCCAGCCAGGCCCCGGCACAGGCCAGCTCCTGGGGCTGGCCGATACTGCCACTGGGCGTCCAGTCGGTACCGATGGCCCAGGGCACGCCGAAGCGCTCGGCCACCTCCACCGGGGTGGTGGTGGCGTAGAGCGCGAGGTTGGACCGCGGCGACCAGAGGATGCCCGTGGACGTGCCGCCCATGATCGCGAGCTGCTCGGTGCTGGCGTCGGTCGCGTGTACGAAGACTTGTCCCGGGCCGGTCATGCCCATGTCGATCATGTGGTCCACCTCGCTGCGCACGCTGCCGTCGCGACCCTCCGCCACGTGGTTGACCACCGCGTTCACGCCACCGCTGGACAACTCGTCGGCGTAGCGCTCCCCGTCGCCCTCGTCGACGTTGTCTTCCACGTTGCCGGAGCTGTACGAGAGGTCGTAGCCGGAGAGGTGGGAGCTGCCACTGTCTTCGTCGAGGTTGCGCGCGCCCCGGCTGATGCAGTCCTCGCTCCCGGAGCTACCCACCGCCGAGGTGGTGCCGTGTACGATGAGCCGCGCCTCGGCCCACTTCATGATCTCGCACTGGTAGTCGTCGGCGACCGCGTCGTAGGCCTCGCGGTAGTCCCAGTAGCGGCCGTCGCTCTGCCAGTCGTAGCGGTCGCTGAACTCCGGGTCCACCTGCCAGCGGGGGAGCGAGTTGTACTGGAGGTGGTTGTGCGGGTCCACCAGGCCGGCCGAGATGATGCCGTCGGTGCACACGACGGTGGCGCCGGTGGTGTCGCACTCCCCGGCGCAGTCGATGGTGCCGGTGGAGGGGTGGTAGACGAGGCTCCCGGCGACGGGGCCGTCGGGGCCGAGGACGACGCCGGACAGGGCGATGGTGTCCTGGTCGCCGGTGGACGCCGTGCACTCGGGCAACGCCGGGCCGGTGGTGACGACGGGGTCGTTGGGGAGGGGTTGCTCCAGGCCGCCGGTGTCGGCCGTGTCGTCGGGGTTCCCGGTGTCGTCGGGCGAGCCGGTCTGGGCGGGGGTGCCGGTGTCGTCGTGGTCCTTGGGGCCGGTGACGGACTGGGGACAGCCGTAGAGGGCAAGAAGAGCGATGAACACGGGGTACCTCGGGAGGGGCGGGCGGCTAACATGCGCGGGCGCGGCGGCGGGGAGGGGCCGGCGCGCTAGATCGCGTGGACGTGGACAGTTCCTGGCTCGACGCGGTGGTGCTCCTGGTGACCGGGTCCTCCACGTGCACCGGGGTGGTCCTCGGTGAAAGCACCGTGGCGACGGCCTACCACTGCGTGGCCAGCGGGCAGCGGCCGAGGGTGGAGCTCCGCGACGGCACGGTGCTGAAAGGGCAGATGTTCGCGGCTTCGCCTGCCGACGACCTCGCGCTCTTGCGGGTGGAGGGGCTCCCCGCGTCGCGACTGGAACTTCGAGCGGACGACCCCGCCCAGGGCGACCGGGTGTACGCGCTGGGGCACCCCTACGCCTCGGCGGCCACCGGCAAGCTGTCGGGGACGCTGTTGTGGTCGGTGTCGGAGGGCATCGTGAGCGCGGTGGGCACGACCATGGTGCAGACCGACGCCGCGCTGAACCCCGGGAACTCCGGCGGCCCGTTGGTCGACGCCGAGGGCCGGGTGGTGGGCATCGTCTCGCGCAAGCTCGCCGCCGACAACCTGTCGTTTGCCACCCGTTCCGCGCGGGTGGCCGTCCTGCTAGACAGCCCCAGCAAACCCGCCCTGCTGGGCGGCACCTGGGACGGCGGCGTGGCGCTGGTGCCCCACGAGGTGGACTACGCGCTGGTGGGCGAGATCGGCGTGGTCGCGCGAGAGCGCGCCTGGTTCCGCGTCCAGGCCGGGGGACAGCTCGGCCAGGCGCCCGAGGCCGTCTCGCGGGTGAGCGCGGGCGTGCGCCAACGAGTGGGCAACGGGCCGCTCTCGACGGCCATCGACCTCGGCGCCGGTCTGCGCTTGCCGACGGATCCCTTCTTGCACGGCCGGGTGACGCTGTCGGACGTGGGGCTGGGGGTCGACGTGGACCCGCTCACCTGGGACACCCGCGTGGAGTTGAGCGTGCAGATCGGGTTGTTGCACGGGGTGTGGTAGCGGGGGGGTGATCTCCGGACGCCCCCTCCCGGCCGCCCCCCCCACCCGGGGGGGGGGGGGGGGGGGGGGGCCCCCGCGCAAGCGGGGTTGGTGGTGGGGGAGGGGGCCCACGGCTACGACCCCCGCACCACCTGTCCGCGGGCGGCCGCGCGCGGCCAGGCCGCCCGGGCTAGGCTCCCGGTGGCGATGACGCGGTTCTTCAACACCACCGGTCCCTGCGTGCCCGAGTGGCACTACATGCTACCCCCCGAGGCCCGGCTACCGGAGGTAGACACGCTGGTCGCGCGGTACCAGTACTTCGTCGTCCACGCGGCCCGACAGACGGGAAAAACCACGGCCATGCGGGCGCTGGCGGCCCGGTTCCGGGGGCAGGGGATGGTGGCGCTCCACGCCACGCTGGAGGCGAGCCAGGGCGAGGGCGAGGTGGCTGCGGCCGAGGCGCGCTGGATCAGCGCGATCGAGCTCGCGGCCAGGGAGTTGACGGTGGGCGACCGGCCCTGTGCGGCGCCCAGTGCCGCGCCGGGTACGCGCTTTTCCGCCTGGCTCCAGGCCTGGGCGGAGGCGGTGGCCCCGCGGCCGCTGGTGTTGTTCCTCGACGAAGCCGACGTGGTCCGGGGCGAGGCGCTCGTGAACCTGCTGCGTCAACTTCGGGCCGGGTTCCACCTCCGGCCCAGTCACTTCCCCGCCTCGGTGGCGCTCGTGGGCATGCGCGACCTCCGCGACTACCTGGCCGCCGCGAAAGACGGCACGCCCGTCAACCCCGGCTCGCCGTTCAACATCAAGGCGAAGTCGCTGACACTGCCGGCGTTCACCGAGTCGGAGGTGGCCGCGCTCTACGCGCAGCACACCACCGAGACGGGCCAGCCCTTCGAGCCGGAGTCGGTGGCGCGGGCCGCGTGGTGGTCGCAGGGCCAGCCCTTCCTGGTCAACGCGCTGGCCGCCGCGTGTGTGGACGACCTCGTCACCGATCGGTCCACGGCGATCTCTGCCGCGTGCATCGACGAGGCGAAGGAGCGGCTGGTCCTGTCGCGCACGACGCACCTGCACAACCTCGGGGAGCGACTGCGGGAGCCGCGGGTGGCGGCGATCGTGTCGCGCGTCCTGGCGGGCGACGACGACGTGTCGTCGGGCGACGACCTCGACTACTGCATCGACCTCGGCCTGCTCGACCCGGTGGCGCGACCGGCGAGGCCGGCGAACCCGCTCTACCGCGAGGTGATCGCGCGGCAACTCTCCCTCCAGGCGCAGGACAACCTCGTCGTTCCCAGCGCTGCGTGGCGGCGAGCCGACGGCCGGCTCGACGCGGCGGTCCTGGTAGACGGCTTCCTGGGCTGGTGGAGGGAGAACGCGGGTTTCGCAGAGCGGAACAACCCGGACGGCTACGCCGAGGCACTCGTCCACCTCGCGTTCATGGCCTTCCTGCAGCGGGTGGTCAATGGGGGCGGGCAGATCCACCGCGAGTACGCCGCCGGAACGGGGCGAGTGGACCTCTGCGTGAAGCTGGCGGGGGCGCGCACGGTCATCGAGCTCAAGCGGGTGCGCCCCGGTCGCGACGCCCCGGAACGAGTGCTGGCGAGCGGCGTCGAGCAGCTCTGCGCCTACCTCGACACCCTGGGGGAGCGGGAGGGATGGCTGCTGGTGTTCGACCAGCGCCCGGGGCTCACGTGGGAGGCCCGGCTGTGGTCGCGCCAACTCGAAGTCGACGGGCGGCTGCTGCACCTCCGGGGGGCGTAGGGCCCGGCGAGTGCGGGCCCACGCCTACGACCCCCGCACCACCTGTCCCCGGGGGGCCGGGCGGGTGGTCGGCACGAGGTGCCCACGCTCCTCGTGCAGCGTCTCCACGCGGTGCACCGGGGCGCCCAGGAACCGCGCGCCGTGGTGGGCGAAGGCGAGCGGGTCGCCGGTGGAGAGGAAGCGCGTCGTGCGGCCGCTCGTGGTGGCGACCTCGGGGTGCCGGGCGAGCCAGTCCGCCAGGCGGGAGGCCACCCCGGGCGCCGGATCGAGCACCGGGCAGGGCGCCAGTTCGTCGAAAATAGGCTTGAGTAGCGGGAAGTGGGTGCAGCCGAGCACGAGCACGTCGAGCGGTGGCAAGCCGGAGAGGTAGCGAGCCACCGCGGCTCGGCCCACGTCGCTGGCCTCCCAGCCTTCTTCCACCAGCGGGGCCAGGAGCGGAGCGGCGCGCTCGATCACCTCCACCGGGGCCAGCTTGTGACACTCGGTGGTGAACGTGCCACTGGCCACGGTCCGCGCCGTGCCGACGAAGCCAATGCGCTGGCCCATGGTCACCGCCTGCTCGGCGGCGGGGATCGTCACCCCGAGCACGGCGCGGCCCCCGCCGGCATAGCGTTGCTGCAAGTGCCGCAGCGCCACGCTCGACACCGTGTGACAGGCCACCACCACCAGTGAGCAACCCGTCGCGAACAGCGCCTCCACGCACTGCTCAGCGAGGTCGAGGATCACGTAGGTGTCGCGACCCCCGTAGGGTGCCCGGCCGCTGTCGCCCAGGTACACCAGGTCGGCCGTCGGCAACGCGGCGCGGACTTGCCGCATCACCGTGAGCCCGCCGAAGCCGGAGTCGTAGAGGCCGACGGGGTTCACGCGTCGTCCCACTCGCCGGCGTGGGCGCTGCTCATCAGGTGTTCCAGGGCGTCTGCGGCGCGGAGTTTGCCGGCGGCCACCGCCTGTACGCCGTGTACGATGGGCAGGCGGCCACCTTGCACCAGGAGCGGCGCGCAGGTGGCCACCACCTCGGGCAGCACCTCGCCCCGGGCCAGCGCCAAGCCCCGGCGGTGGCCGGGGTGGTCGGCCGAGGCCGCGCAGGCGACGAGGTCCCCCACGCCGGCCAGGCCGGAGAACGTGCGGGGATCACCGCCCACTTTGCTGGCGAGCCGGGCGCCCTCGACCGCCGCGCGGGCCACCAGGAGCGCCTCGGCCCCCGCGCCCAGCCCCAGCCCCCGGGCCGCGCCCAGGGCCACCGCGAAGACGTCGACCAGCGCGCCGGCCAACTCCACGCCCGGGAGGTCCGCCGTCTCGTACACCCGGCACAGTGGGCTGCGCAGCGCGCGGGCGGCGTCGACCCGCAGCGCCTGGTGGGGGGAGGCCACCACGGCGGCACAGGGGCTCTTGCGGGCGATCTCGGCGGGGAGGACCGGCCCGGCCAGCGCCGCGAGTCGCAGGCAGGCGCTCTCGGCCTCCACCACCTGCGAGGCCCGCAGCGCCGTGCCCGGCTCCAGCCCCCGGGTGGCCACCAGGATGCGGTGGGCCGGCCCCGGGCGTCGTTCGCGGACCGTCTGGCGGAGGGCGTCGATGGGGACACACCAGATCTCCAGCGGCGCGTCGTCGCCGAGGGGGGGCGCGGCGGCGACCATGGCGGCGAGGGTTTCGGCGAGGTCGCCCCGCCCGATGATCTCCGGCCTCACCTGAGCTCCCGGTAGCCAACCATCCGGTTTTGATAGTAAAGCAGCAGTTCTGGGGACAGGCGGAGCTCCCCGCCGCGGGCGTCGACCGCGCGCCGCCGGTGGAAGCTGGCGAAGGCGCGCAGGGCGTCGTCGACCGCCGCTTCCGGGGTCGACGGCAGCGCCGTTTGCTGGGTGGCCAGTCGCGACATGGCTTCGCTGACACGGGCGCTGACCACGCCGCGCGGCACCACGGCCTGGTCGGGGTGCAGGCGCACCAGTCGCCAGGTGTCGAGACCCGGGTGCGCGGCGCGGAGGGCCTCCCAGGCCGCGAAGGCCACGACGTGGGTGCTCTGGGGGACAAAATCTCGCTGGTAGGCCTCGCTGAGCCGCTGGGCCACGCGCTCGGTGTAGAGGTGGTCGCGCTGCTCGTCGGGTACCACCTGTCCCCCGGCGGCGGTGACGTAGCCGCGGCGGTCCACCGGGCGGCCCCCGGGGTCCAGCGAGACACCGCCGGCGTCGACCGGGTTGCCCACCACGTCCATCGGCGCGCCGAAGACCACGTGGACCTTGGCGTCGAGGCGCATCAGCGAGCGCACGAAGCTGGCGACGGTGCGCGCGTCGGAGAACTCGTCGTCGGTGATGATGTAGCGCTGCTTCCCCTCCTCGGCCAGGGCGTCGGCGATGAGCGTCTCGGCCTCGAGGACCAGGCCGATGCTCAGCGTGCAGGGGACGACGAACACCTCGCCGTCGCGTCGGCCGGCGGCCAGCGACTCCTGCCAGGCGGCCAGGCCCGTGCCGAGCAGTCCCTTCTTCAGCCTCGTTTCCAGCCGTCCCGAGCGGCTCCGCGTGCCGCCGGGGAAAAACAGCGAGTGGTGGCGACGACCGATGACCTCCACCGAGTAGTCCTTAAGCGTGTCTTTGTAGAGCCGGTTGCGCTTGCGACGGTCCACGGTGTAGGCGCCCAGCCGCTGCATGAAGAAGGCCATGGCCGGGTTGCTGAACAGGTTGAGCCCCGCCCCGTAGGCGAAGGGGGGCAGCCCGGCGGCGAAGGCGGCGTAGCCGATGAGCGGGCTGTCGAGGTTCGACACGTGGGTGGGCGCCAGGATCAGCGTGTGCTCGGCGGCCATGCGGCGCAGTGTTTCGAGGGGGCCGGAGATGACGATGCGCGAGGCGGGGTCGAAGTTGCCGGTGAGCAGCTCCCGGGGACGGGCGCCGGAGAGCAGCCGGGTGAGGGTTCCCGGCAGGATGCGCGTGGCAGCGCGGTAGGTGCGCACGGAGAAGGGGTTGTGGATCTCGTAGGCGTAGCAGCGGACCAGCGCGGCCACTGCCTGTTCGAGTGCCGGTCGCGAGAGCGATCGCACCGCCTGCGCGGCGGCCTCGATGGCGTCGGCGTAGTGGGGGGTGGCGTCGTCACGTTCGAGGCGCTTGCGCTCGTGGAAGAGCGTGTCGGCGACGAGGTCGGCGAGCTGCGGCGTGGGCGCCGCGTCGACGCGCCGGCGCACCCGCCGCTCCAGTGCGGCGGCAATCTCGGCGGCGGGCGGGGCGCGGAAGAGGGGCGGGTCGGCGGTCACGCCGGGGCAAGGTATCCCCCCGCGGGGTTAGGGTCGGGCGTGCTCATGTTGCTGCTGGTCGCCTGCGGGAGCCTCGGTCTCCAGACCATCCAACTGGGAGCGCCCACCGAGGGTCGCGTCACGATCTCGCCGGCAGGGACGGTGAACTTCGGCAAGGTGCCGGAAGACGGCCGCCCGGAGATGGAGGAAGTCACGATCACGGTGTCGGGCGATGCCGTGCGGATCGAGGAGATCTGGGTGGAGTCGCGGGGCGGGGTGTTCGAGTTGTTGTCGCAACCTCCGGTCCCGAAGTTGCTGGAGGAGGGTGCGTCGATGGGCGTGAAGGTCCGCTTCCAGCCCACGTCGGTGGCCGATTACACGGGAACGCTGCTCGTCTCGACGCAGGGCGGCGTGGTGGTGGAGCGGGACCTGAAGGGCGAGGGCTGTCGCGACAGTAACCGCGACGACGAGTGCGACCGGTGAGCGGGATCCGCGTGCGCGTGGCCCACCTGCCCCGTTCGCCGCGCTTCGTGGGCAGCGACGACGCCATCGGCGGCGAGATGTGGCGGGAATTGTGTTCGCACCTCGACCGCGGGGTGCCCCGTCCCGCCGTGCTCTCGGTGTTCGACGAGGTGGTCCAGGTGGTCGACGTGGCACCGGTCCTGGTCGCCACCCCGGACCAGCACCGCGCGCTGGCCGCGTTCGCGTCGCAGGAGGGCTCACTCGCCATCGCCATCGCCGGCGTGCTCACGCGCCGGCAGCGGGGCGTCGTCGTGGGCCGCGACGCGATGGTTTTCCTCGAGTGGCCCGACGGTCGCTGGTGGTGGTCACGGCGCCCCGTCGGGTTGCCCGGCGCGCACCGGGTCGACGCCGAGGACGTGGTGGAGCGGGCCGTGGACGGCTCCCCCAAGCCGGTGGGCCTCGGCGGCTGGTACGGGCGTGCCCGCTTCGAGCAGATCCGCCTGAAGTTGGAGAGCCAGGGGAACGACGTGAACTAGGAGGTACGCGTGCTGAATCGCGCGACCACGGGGGTCCGGCCCCGCGGCGCGGTGAATCGCGCCCGGATACCGCGCCACGATGCGTCTCTCCCTCGCCGACGGCCCCTTTCCTCGCCTCCTCGCCCCCGGTCAGCCTGACTGGATCGGCGCCGACGGGGAGCGCGTGGCGTGGGTGATTCGCGACGTCTTCTTCCTGCTCGACGGGGGAGAGGTCGTGGTGGTGCCGGTGGGCGACCTGGTCGACGACGTCGTGGGCGCCGCCGGGCGCTGGACGCTGGCCAGCGGCGACGCGGCGGTGCGCGTGGTGGCTCTGCAGGCCACCAGTGCGCTGGTGGTCGACGAGATCGACCCCTTGGAGGTGCGGCCGGGGGTGGATTGCGTGCTCGCCGTGGGCGTGCCAAGCCACGTGTTGTCGCGACTGGAGAGCGACGAGCCGATCCCGATCCCCGACGCGGCGACCCGCGCGAAGTTCGCCGCCCCCTTCGCCACCGGCGTGGGCCTGGTGTGGGTGGACCTCGAGGTGATCTACCGCCTTGCGGAGAGCGGCATCCCCAACGCCCTCGGCCGGGTGCCCGGCGCGGAGGCCCTGGCGGTGGGACCCGGCGGTGCGGCGCTGGTCCAACTGGCGGACGACACGGTGCTCGTGCCCACCCGCGCCTTGGCCGCGCGGCTCGGCGACAAGCTCCACGTCGCCACGGCGCGCTTCTCGCCCGACGGGGAGGAAGCGCTGGTGGCCGACGACGAGGGCGTCGCGCTGGTGTCGTTGCGGCTCGGCAAGGTGTCGCGGCGCTGGGATGGGGCCCTGACCCCGGTGGGTTTCGCGCCGGGGCCGGTGCTGCTGGACCGCGACACCGGGCGCCTCGTCGACGGCGAGGGCGGCGTGCTGCTGGACGGTTTCGCGGGTGCCGTGCCCGCCTGCGCGGGCGACCTCCTGGTGGGGCCGGGCGCGGCCGGCTGGGACCTGTCCACCGGCGCCCGGCGGGACATCGGCCCCGTGGGTGTAGTCGCGGGTAGCGTGCTCGCCACCGACGGGCAGCGGGTTGCGATGGTCGACGACCAGTCCGTGCGCATCGATGCCACCGCGTTCGAGCACCGGCTCTGTGGCGACGACGACTTCGTCGACCGGGTGGTGCTAGCGGGCGACCAGGTGACGATCCAGACCGTCGACGGTCAAGCGGCCGCCTACGGACTCGACGGGACCGAACACTGGCGTCGCCACGACGAGCGCGCCCTGGAGGAGCCGACGCACCGCGTGGCGGGCGTGACCGCCGGCGACCCCACCGAGCCGAGCGAGTTCCTGGTGGGCCAGGTGCGCTACCCGCTCCCCGCCGACGGTTTTGCCCGCCGCGGGGACCGCATTTTTGCCTGGTGCACCGAGGGCATGCTGGTGGAGGTGTAGTGCTCGCCTTGCTCGCGGCGACGGCCTGGGCCGCTCCCGACATCGTGTTCGTCGTGGCCGACGACCTCGACCTCGAGTCCACCCGTCACCTGTCACGACTCACGGAGCTTGTCGCCGAGCCGGGGGCGGTGTTCACCGACGCCTTCGTGTCGTTGTCCTTGTGTTGCCCTGCCCGGGCCACCCTGCTCACCGGCAAGTACGCCCACAACACCGGCGTGATGGCCAACAAGGGACCCGACGGTGGTTTCGCCGCGTTCAAGCGCGACTGCGAGAAGCGCACCATCGCGACCGCCCTCGACGCGGCCGGCTACGACACCGGCATGTTCGGGAAGTACCTCAACGGCTACCCCGAGAACCTCAACCGCCGCTACATTCCCCCGGGCTGGGACACCTGGGTGGTGCCCATCGGCGGCGAGCCCTACGACGAGTACAACTACACCCTGAGCATCAACGGTCGCGCCGAGAAACACGGCGAGGCGCCCGAGGACTACCTCACCGACGTGCTCGCGGCGCACGTCCAGCGCTTCCTCGAGTCCGCCGGGGACAAGCCTGCCTTCGCGTTCGTCGCGCCCTACGCACCACACAGTCCGGCCACCGTGGCACCCCGTCACCGGGGACTCCTGGGCCCGCTGGTGGCCCCGCGCTCCCCCAACTTCGACGAGGCCGACGTGAGCGACAAGCCCGCGGGGGTCCAGCAACGAGCGCCGCTGCACGGGAAGGGACTCGCCAGCGTCGACCGGCAGTACCGCGCCCGGGTGGCGTCGATGTTGGCCGTGGAGGACCTCGTGCAGCGGGTGGTCGACGTGCAAACCCGCCGGGGGCGACTCGACGACACCTGGCTGGTCTTCACCTCGGACAACGGCTACCACCTCGGCAACCACCGCATGGCCAAGGGCAAGGAGACGCCCTACGAGGAGGACCTCCGGGTGCCGCTGTACGTGCGCGGGCCGGGGGTGAAGCCGGGGACGGTGGTCGACGCGCTGGTGGTCAACACCGACTTCGCGCCGACCTTCGCCGCGATGGCCGGGATCCCGCCCCTGCCCGATGCCGACGGTCGTTCCTGGCTGGGCTGGTTCAGCGGATGGGTCCCCGCCCCCTGGCGCGACGCCTTCCTGATCGAGCGGGCCAAGCAGGAAGAGCAGGAACCGGAGGGCGAACGTGCGCGGAAGGAGCCGATCAAGCCGGGCTACGCGGGGATCCGCAGCCGCAGCCACAAGTACGTGGCCTACGACTCGGGCGAGCGAGAACTGTACGACTTGCTGGCCGACCCTTGGGAGTTGTCGAACCTGGCGGGCCAGGGCCGGGCGGAGGAGGTGGCCCTCGCCGCCCGCGCGGCGGCGCTGCGGGTGTGCAAGGGCAAGGCGTGTCGCGACGCCGAGAACCCGCCGGGCGACGGGGCTCAGTCCACCCCGCAGGCCACGGAAAACCAGTCGGGCACCTCGCCGTAGGGGGCGAGCGAGGCCGGGATCTCGGCGAGCGAGGTGGGCAGGTGCTTCTCGTCCGCCGGGACGGTGAAGCTCGACGCCGCGCAGTTGCCGCCCCGGCAGCGGATCGACGTCTCGCCGTCGACCGCCACGCCGGTGACCACGCCGTCGTCTGGCCCCTGGCAGGTCCAGGAGATCGCCGTCCCCGCCGGCCAGGGCGCGGGCCAGTCGCCGGGGCGAGGCACGTCGACGCTGTCGAGGAGGCCGTGTGCGATGTTCATCGCCGACCAGGGTGAGCCCACCAGGCCCAGGTCCGTCCACCGCTCGCCGAGCGCGGCGGGCGACACGTAGACTGGGACAAAGCCGGTGAACTCGGTCGTCAGCCCGTTGGGTCCACAGTTGAGCGTGTCGTCGCCGAGTCCCCGGGCGACGCACGGGTTCTCCCCGTGGTCACCAAACACCACCAACCGCAGGTCGTCGAGCCGGTCCTCGGCGGCCAGCGCCGCGAGGACGCGGCGGAGGCGGTCGTCGAACTTCTCGGCGCGGAATGCTTCGACCGTCTCCGTGGCGGTCTGCCAGTACAAGGGCCGCCACCGGTCCAAGTCGTCGGCGTGGTTCACGGTGGTGTAGTGGAGCAGGCGCTCGTAGAAGTCGCGGTCCAGCCACGTTTCCTCTCGGTCGGCGTCGGCCTCAACGATGCGGGCGTCGACCGCGACCTGCCACAGGGCCTCGCAGGCCTCGGTGCTCGGGTCCTGCCAGCAGCGCGGCTCGTGGCCCCCAGGTTCCACGCTGTTGAGGAACAACGTGACACTCTTGTCGTGGTAGGGCAGCCACCGCTCGAAGGCGTCGATCGCGAGCGACACCGGGCGGTCCGCCTCCTCCACGCTGGGCATTTTCACGCTGTCGAGGCCGGTTTCCCACACCTCGTCGCTGCCCTGTGTGAAGCCGCTGCGAAACCAGTCACAGCCGTTGTGCTCGTTCTCCGAGAGCACGCTGTTGTCGGCCCCCCAGAGGTACACGCCGCCGGTACTGTCCCGGATGGTCTCGAGGGCAGAAGGGGTGTTGCACTGGGGCGACTCGTCGCGGCGGCGGTCGCCGGTGCTCTGTTGCGGCCAGAGCATCCTCGTGTGGGACTCGGCGGTCCAGCTGGAGGGTGCGATGGCGGCGTCGAGGCAGGCGAGGTCGAGGCCGTAGTCGCCGACGATCTCGCCCACGCGGGAACACCAACCCGTCTGGTTGGCCATCGTGAGGCCCAGGGTGTCGACGCTGAACGCCACCACCACCGCGTCGGTGTCGCCCACCCGCGCGCAGCCCGCGAGCAGCGCGAGGACGCCTGTCACCCGACGCTCACGGGACCAGCCCCACCACGCGGCCGTTGGCCAGGCCCACCACCACGCCCTCGCCCACGATCACCGGCTCGGCGGTCACCGGCGCGCCGAGGTCCACCTTCCAGTCGAGCCCGCCGTCGAAGGTGTCGATCGCGTAGAGGTGACCGTCGCCATTGCCGACGTAGAGCGCCTTCTTGGTGACGACGGGCTGCGTGGCGAAAGCGCCGTAGCCCTCGAAGGCCCAGCGCTGGTCGCCGGTGGCGGGATCGACGGCGTAGAGGTTGCCGTCCTTGTCGGGGACGTAGACCGCGCCGTACACCGCGGGCGCCGCCTCCGGGCCAAAACCGGTCGCGAAGCGCCAGGCCTCTTGCCCCGCACTCGCACCCGTGCGCCACACCGCCACCACGCCCCCGGGCTCGCCGTCGTGGGGGGCATAGCTGACATAGGCCCGCTCCGCGTCGAGCGCCGGGCCGTCGACCGGAGCGGCGGGGAGGGTGAAACTCCACGCGATACCGGTGGGCGTGACGGCGTTGAGTTGACCGCTGGTGCTGGCGAAGTAGACCGTGTTGCCGTCGGCGGCGGGGCGGCCGGCGGGAGGCAGGTTGGTGGCGAGACTCCAGTTGGCGGTGGTGGTGACGGTGCCCGTCGCGCCCAGCCAGGCGAAGCCGCCGTCGACCGGGACGACCGGGCCGACGACGGCGCCGCCCTTCTCGGTCACCGTCGTGTCGCGACCGGTGGCGCGGTCCACCCAGTGCACCCGGCCGTCGCCGCCGCCGGCGATCACGGTGCTCTCCAGCAATACCGGGCCGCCCGTGGCGTCGATCCGCGCCTCCCAGCCCCGCTTGCCATCGGCGGAAAAAGCCACCAGGCGCCCGTCGGCCACCGCGAACGCCTGCCTGCTGTCGCCCGCGATCGGCTCGGTGACGGGCCCGCGCAGGGTGAAGCCCCAGGCCTCCGCCACCCGCTGGGGCAGCGCCGTTGCCGTGGTGAACCCCGAGCGCCAACCCGGCGGGGGATCGGGGATGGTGACCGGCGGCGGGGGCGCTTCTTCGACCACGGGCGGCAGCGCCGGGATCGGCCGCGGCGGTGGCTTGGGGGTGCAGGCCAGGAGGAGGAGCATCATCGGCCATCGCCCTTGAAGCGGTAGCCCATGCCGCGGATGGTGACGAAGTGGCGGGGCTCCTCGTCGTCGAGTTTCTGGCGGAGGCGGGTGATGAAGTTGTCGACGGTGCGCTCGGTCCCGAAGTAGTTCTCGCCCCAGACGCCATCGAGGATCATCTGTCGAGTCACGACGCGGCCTTCGTGTTTGGACAGGTACTGCAGGAGTTGGAGTTCGCGCGCGGTCATCTCGACCAGCGCGCCCTCCCGACGGACCTCGCCGGCCGCGAAGTCGGCCTCGATGGACCCGAAGCGCAGCGTGGCCGTGGGGGCGGGCCGCCCGCGGCGAAGTTGGGCCTTGATCCGAGCTAGGAGCTCAGCGAGGCCGAAGGGCTTGGTGACGAAGTCGTCGGCCCCGATGTCGAGGCCCATCACCTTGTC
>CAYHRZ010000081.1:0-14046 GCA_964359125.1 uncultured Klebsiella sp.
CCCGTCGACAACCTCTACGGCGGACCCACCCTCTCGGAGCACGTGGCCCGCACCCTGCCGGTCGACAACGCGGTGATCGTCTCGCCCGACGCCGGCGGCGTCGAGCGCGCGCGCGGCTTCGCCAAGCGCATCGGGGCCAGCATCGCCATCGTCGACAAGCGGCGTAGCGGTCCGAACAAGTCGGAGGTCATGCACCTGGTCGGCGACGTCCGCGACCGTACCGCGATCATCGTCGACGACATGATCGACACGGCGGGGACCCTGCAGAAGGCCGCGCAGGCCGTGGCCGACAATGGCGCCACCGCCGTCTACGCGGTGACCACGCACGCCGTGCTGAGCGGCCCCGCCGTGGAGCGCATCGAGAACAGCGTGCTCAAGCGGGTGATCGTCACCGACACCATCCCTCTCGGCGCCGAGGCGGCGGCGAGTTCGCGGATCCAGGTCGTCCCGATGGGGCGAGTTTTCGCCGAGGCTATCCGCAGCATCCACAGCAACGACAGCGTCTCGCGGCTGTTCCGCTAGGCGCTCGCCCTTGACACCGCGGGGGTGGGTTGCTAGAAGCCGCCGCCCTCGCATCCCGCGAGGTTCCGCCGCGCTGGGCCGAGAGGCTCCGACGTCCAAGGCGCGGTTCGAGGCCCACTGCTCTGCGGCGGGTCTGGATCCGGCCCCGTGCCGGGGCTGGACGTCACGCCCCTTCACGAACGGCCGTCTCCCACGGGCCACCGCCCCCCGGGCACTGAGGAAAGCATGGAATCATTCGACCTCGTCGCTGAGAACCGTCCCGCCGGTACCAAGGGCGACGCGCGCAAGGTTCGCCGCGCGGGCGGCACCCCCGGGGTGATCTACCGGGGTGGCGAGGCGGCCCTGCCGGTGCGCTTCGACGGCGCCGCGCTGTCGACCATCTTTCGCAAGTCGAACAACGCCAACACCGTGATCAACGTGGTGGTCGAGGGCAAGGCGCACGCCTGCCTCGTGCGCGAAGTGCAGCGCCACCCCGTCTCGCGGGCGGTGGAGCACGTCGACTTCTACCGCGTCGAGGGCGACCAGGAGGTGCGGGTCACCGTGCCCGTCGTCACCCAGGGCAAGGCGGCGGGCGTGCGCGCCGGCGGCCTGCTGCGCTTGATGGCGCGCCGAGTCAACGTCATGGCGGGCGCCGACGCGATCCCCGCGCGGATCGAGGTCGACGTCACCGACCTGGAGATTGGCAAGTTCATCCGGGCCTCGCAGCTCGTCGTGCCCAAGGGCGCGCGCATCGTCTTCGCGAACGACTTCAACGTGGTCACCGTCGACGGCAAGCGCGTGGAAGCGGCCCCCGAGGCGGCAGCGCCGGTCCCGGGTTCGGCCTCGGCGAAGCCCGCCGAGAAGGCCAAGAAGTAGTCCCCGATGCACCTGATCGTCGGCCTCGGCAACCCCGGCGCGAAGTACGCGAACACCCGACACAACGTCGGGTTTCGCGTGGTCGAGCGCATTGCCGAGCGCACCGGCGCCAAGGTGGAGAAGAAGCAGTTCGGCGCGCTGGTGGGCGACACGACGATCGGCGGCCAGAAGGCGATGCTCGCGATGCCCCAGCAGTACATGAACCTCTCCGGGCAGCCGGTGGTCTCGCTGCAGGGCTACTACAAGGTGCCCGTGTCGAAGGTGGTGGTCATTCACGACGACCTGGACTTGCCGGTGGGCCGCTTGCGCGTGCGCGTGGGCGGCGGCGCGGCGGGGCACAACGGCGTGAAAGACATCACCCGGGCCTGCGGGCCCGACACCGTGCGCGTGCGGCTCGGCGTGGGCCGCCCGCCGCCCGAGTGGGATGTCGCCGACTACGTTCTCTCGCCGTTCACCACGGCGGAAGCCGACGAAGTGCAAAGCATGATCGCCACCGCTGCCGATGCCGTCGAGAGCGTCGTCAAGGACGGTGTCGAGGCCACCATGAATCGTTTCAACGCCACGCGACCCGACAGGGCCGCCTAACTCCACGGGGCTAACGCCCCTTTTTCCATCCGCGTGGAGCACGCATGTCTATCATCAACGAGTACGAAACCACCTACGTCGCCCGGCCGGACCTCACCGACGACCAGATGACGAAGATCACCGAGAAGATCGAGGGCGTCGTCGCCGGCGGCGGCGGGACCATCTTGGTCACCGAGGACTGGGGCAAGCGCAAGCTCGCCTACCTCATCGAGCGCCACCAGCGCGGCCACTACATCTACCTGAACTACTGCGGTCCGGCGCCGATCATCAACGAGGTGGAGCGCAACCTCCGCCTCGAAGACAACCTGCTCCGCTTCCTCACGGTCAAGATTGAGGCCGACGTCGAACCCGAGGCCCGCCGCGTGCTGGCCGAAGAGCGCCGCCGCATGCGCATCGAGCGGATGGCCGCGTTGAAGGCCGAGGAAGAAGCCGAGGCGCGCTACCGCGCCGAGGCCGAGGAAGAAGACGCCGATCTCGGCGACGGCCTCGACGAGTAGATCACCCCCAGGTTCCGGAGCCTCCCATGAAGGTCATTCTCCAGCAAGACGTCGACAACCTCGGTTCGACCGGCGACGTCAAGGAAGTAGCCGACGGCTACGGCCGCAACTTCCTCATCCCACGGCAACTCGCGGTCATCGCCGACCCGCGCAACGTGCGCCGTCTGCAACACCAGCAGCGCATCGCCGCGGCGCGGCAGGCGAAGCTGCTCGCCGCCGCGAAAGACACGGCGGATCGCATCTCCAAGACGCCGGTGTCGATCAAGCGCCAGGCGGGCGAGGGCGACAAGCTCTTCGGCTCGGTCACGAACCTCGACATCGCCGAGGCCCTCGGCGCCGCTGGGATCGAGGTCGACAAGCGCTCGGTCGTGCTCGAGGAGCCGATCCGCAACATCGGCGTCTTCCAGGTCGCGGTGAAGGTGCTGCGCGGCGTCGAGGCGTCGGTGAAGGTCTACGTCATCCGCGGGTAGTGCCGCGCCGGAATTCTCCACAGCCATTCGGATGGTCGTGCCCAGGCTTGTCCCGTGCGCGGCACCACCACTTGGATAGGCCGGGCGAGGAGGCGGGATGAGCAAGGCGATCTGGGAGGTGGAGCGTGCGCTCCTCGGCGGGCTCCTGCTCGACCCCAGCCAGGTGGTCGACGTGGCCGAGCGCGTCGTGGCCGAGAGCTTCAGTCGGCCCCCGCACGCGAACCTGTTCAAGCTCATGCTCGAGATGCAGGAGCAGGGCACCAAGCCCGAGATCGTGGGGGTCATCGACGAGATTTCGCGTCGTAACGCCGACGACTTCGACGGCGTCGCCTACGTGGCGCAGCTGCCGAACGCTTGCCCGTCGGTGGAGAACCTCGGGGTGTACGCCGAGCGCATCCGCGACGCGAGCCTCCGTCGCCGCCTCGTCGACGCGGCGCAGCAGATCGCGGAGACGGTGAAGAACGAGCCGAAGGACCTCCCCGCCCTGATGGACGAAGCCGAAAAGACGATCTTCGGTGTCACCCAGCTCAGCGGCCGCGAGGACTGGCACCCGCTGAGCGTGGTGGTCGACGACGAGTTCAAGGCCATCCAGGAACGCGCGCGGGCACCCGGTCACGTGGTCGGCCTGCCCACCGGCTTCTACGACCTCGACGCCAAGCTCACTGGCCTCGCGCCCGGGCAACTCGTGGTGCTCGCCGCCCGCCCCGGCATGGGTAAGTCGGCCTTCGCGCTCAACATCGGCCTAGAAGCCGCCAAGCGGGGACCGGTCGGCATCTTCACGCTCGAGATGTCCCGGCAGGAGGTGGCAACCCGCATGCTCTGCTCCACTGCCGAGGTCGACATGCGCGCCGTGCGGACGGGCATCCTGGAGCAGCGCGACTGGTCCAAGCTGTCCCGGGCGGTCGAGGAGCTGCACGCGCTCCCCATCGAGATCGACGACAGCCCCGGCGTCACCATCATGCAACTTCGCAGCAAGGCGCGCCGCCTGTTCGCGAAGCGCCGTGGGCTCTCGCTGATCGTGGTCGACTATATGCAGCTGATGTCAGGTAGCGGCGGCCCCAAGGAGTCGCGAGAAAACCAAATCTCGACGATTTCCCGCGGGCTCAAGGTGCTGGCCAAGGAGCTCGAGGTGCCTGTGCTGGCGCTGTCGCAGCTCAACCGCGGCGTGGAGTCGCGCACCGACAAGCGGCCGTTGCCGTCGGACCTCCGCGAGTCGGGCGCCATCGAACAGGACGCCGACATCATCCTCTTCATCTACCGCGACGACTTCTACAACAAGGACTCCCCCGACAAGGGGCTGGCCGAAATCATCATCGCCAAGAACCGTGCTGGGCCCACCGACTCCGTCAAGCTGGTGTTCGACGGCCAGTTCACCCGGTTCAGCAACTACGCCGACCCCGCGCGCGTGGGCGACCCCTACGTCTAGCCTCACCGCCCCGCGTCGGATAAGCGGGCGGGTATTGCTGCCGGGCGGTCGCGCCGGTTGACAAAGGCGGCACAGTTTTCTACAACGCGCATCCCCGGAGCACCTCGCCATGGACAAGGCCGAACTGCTGAGCAACCTGACCACGCTGGCCGCGAAGTACGAGCAACACCGCCAGTACATCGAGAAGGCGCGCGCTGCGGCCAGCAAGTTCTCGTCGTCCGTCGTGGAGAAAGTCATCCTCGATCACGAGATCAAGTCGTCGCAGGTGGCCGACGAGGTCAACCCGCTGTTGCCGCGTTTCGACGAGTTGATCGCCGAGTTGACGACGGAGCGCGATGCCTTGGGCTCCTCGAAGGGCACGGTCGACGAGCAGATCGCCGAGCTCGAGCTGCGCAACGCGATCGGGGAGTTGCCCGACGCCGACTTCGAGAGTCAGGTGGCGGATCTCCGGGCCAACGCCAGCGGAGCGGCGGATCGCATGGCAACCATCGAGGCGGACCTCGGTGAGCTCACGGCGGGTCGCGATCGCTGGGTCGCGCTGGCGACCCCCGCCGGTCACTACGCCGCGCCACCCCCGCCGCCCGACGAGTTGCACCACGCAGCCCGGCTCGACATCAAAGAAGACGTGTCCACCGTGTTCGCCGACGACGACGGCCCCGCGCAGGTGCGCGTGCCCGACTTCCAGGACGAGATCGCGATCGAGACCGCCGAGGGCGCCGAAGAAGACGGCGACGTGGTCAGCGCCGACGTGCAGTTCTCCGGTGGCGACGTCTCGCTCAGCGGCTCGGCCGAGGTCGAGATCGAGATCGGCGGCGAGATCGAGGTCCGGCCAGCCGCCCCGTCGGCCGACGCCATTGCCGCCGAGCCGGGTTCGCGTCGCGCCTTGCTGATCTACCAGGAGAGCACGGCCGAGGAGCAGATCTACCCGTTCACCAACGACCAGCTCACCATCGGGCGCGGCCGCGAGAACGACATCCAGATCAAGAACGACAGCAAGGTCTCGCGCTACCACTGCAAGCTGTTCCGCCGGGGCAACAACTTCTACATCGAGGACATCAAGTCCTCGAACGGCACGCTGGTCAACGGCGAACTGATCACGGACCGTCGCCTCTTTGGTGGCGAGGAGATCGTGATCGGCGAGACCTACTTCCGTTTCCGCATCATGGAGTGACGTCGTAGCCCCGCGACTTCCGGTAAGATCGCGGAGCCGTCGTATGTCAACCCATCCCCACGCCCTGATCGTCGACGACGACGCGCTGTTCGTCACCGTCGCCGCCGACCTGCTGCGCTCCCGCGGGATCACCGTCCGCACGGCCACCACGGGAGAAGAGGCGCGGCGAGTGGCTCGCCAGGGGGGTGGCGAGCGCCGAATCGACCTGTTCCTGGTCGACATGATGCTCCCCGACGACGACGGGACCATGTTGTGCCGCGACCTTCGGTCGCTGGTCCCGGAGGCGGCCATCATCCTCGTCACCGCCCACCCCGAGGGGCTCAGCCTGGTCGAACGGGGGCAGTTGTTCGCCGACGATTTCTTCGTCAAGACCAGCGAGCTGGGGGAGTTGGTGTGGCGCGTGCGCGCCCGTGCCGAGGCGGCGCGTTCCCTGGCCGATTCCCGGCAACGCGAGCACGTTTTGCGGGGCGTCGTCCGGCTCGCGGAGTTCGTGTCGCCCTACAACGACCTGCCTACGCTCACCGCCTCCCTGGCACCCGCCTTGCTGACGCTTCCCGGGGTCGGGGCCGTCCGGCTCGAACTGGCCAACGACGCGCCGGGGGAGCCGCCGCTCACGGTGCTGGAAGCGGGGAAGGTGGCCCTGCTCTCGGGTGGAGCCGGGGTGGTCGACGTGCCGCTCCGAGGGGGGACGGTGGGGAGGCTCCTGCTGGCGACGGCGCCGGAGACGGTCATCGACGGCGAGGTACGCGACACGCTGGGCTCGCTCCTGGGTGCGGCCGTGGCCTCCGCGCGGCGCTTCCAGGCCCTGAAAGACCGCCAACTGCGGTTGGAGCGGGGGTACGTCGACCGCCATCGCAAGCTCCGACGCGTGGGGGCCCGGCTCGAGCGGCTGTCCGAGGCGCGTGACAGCTTCTTGGCGTTGTTGTCCCACGATCTCCGGAGCCCGCTCGCGGTGGTCCTCGGGCAGGCCCAACTCCTCGAGGAGGGCCTGATTGCCCCCGGGCAGCACGGCAAACTCGCGGCCACCGTGCGGCGGCAGGGCGAGCGCATGGTCCAGATGGTGGAGGACCTTCTCGACCGGTACCGTCGCGACGACGCGGTGCGTTCCGTGTCGGAGAGTGGCGACGCGCTGCGCATGGCGACGGAGATGGTCGAACACTTCCGGCCGCTCGCGCTGGCGCGGAGGCAGTCGCTCGTGGTGCACGGCGAGGGCGAGGCGCCGATCGAGGTCGACATGGGTGCCACGCGGGAGGTCGTGGCGAACCTCCTGGAGAACGCCATCCGGCACGGCCCGGAGGGAACGGAAGTGCGCGTGGAGGTCGGTTGTTACGACGGCCAGGTCCTGCTGGCCATCCACGACCAGGGCCCCGGGTTTTCTAGCCGGAAGGAAGAGGGCGGCAGTGGCGCCAAGATCGGGCTGCGTGCGGCCGCGCGGATCGTGGCCGAGGCCGGGGGCTCCCTTCGCACCGCCCTGGCCTCCGAGGGTGGCGCGGTGGTCACGGTGACGTTCCCGCTGGCGCTGGCTCGCGTGGCCACGACGGCGGTGGAACTCTACGCCCCGGCGGGACCCGCTAGCGACGCCCTGCTGGAGCGCCTGTCTCGGCACTGGGAGGTCCGCATGACGACGGACCTCGGCGGCGCGCTGGAGCGGATGCGCCGCAATCCACCGGCCGTGCTGGTTCTCGACGACACCGTGTCCACCACCGTCAGCGCCTGGGTGCGGCAGGCCAAGACGGACCTCGAACTTGCCTCCGTCCCGATCGTGGTCGTCACCGACAACCCGCGCGAGATGCACGACGCGGGCGTGCTCGCGACCGTCGCGCGACCGGTCGAACCCCAACGACTGGTGGCCCACGTCCGCCGGGCCCTGAGCCTGGTGGAGCAGGCGGCGGGCGCGCCCCACGCCGAGCCGGTCGACGTGCTCACCGGCCTGCAGGGTGGACGGGCGCTGGTGGCCAGCCTGGACGACGAGGTGGCGCAGGCCCGTGCCGCCGCCCGCCCGCTGCCGGTGATGCTGGTGCGCGTCGACGGGCTACGCGAGGTGAACCGGCAGCACGGCTGGCTGGTGGGCGACCAACTGCTCCTCTGGCTCAGCGACTTCCTGCGCGGGCGCGCGGGGAGCCCCACCCGGCTGGCGCGGGTCGACGCCGAGAGCTTCGCGCTGGCGCTTCCCGCCCTCGACATGGACGCAGCGGCCACCGCAGCAGCAGACTTTCGCGACACGATCGCCCGGGCCCGGCCCAGGCTGGGGGTGGCGAGGGTCGACGTGCGGGTTAGCACGCTGGCTTTGGATCTATCGACGCTGGCGCTGGGCGACCAGACTCTGGTAGGTGCGGTCCAGGGGGGCGAGGTCTGATGGCGCGGCGAAAGGCAGAAGCGGGGGAGAATCCCACGTACTTTACCACTTTCCAAGTGGCGAAGTTCCTCGGCGTGTCCCCGCCCACCGTGGTCAACTGGGTCAACAGCGGCTTGCTCGCGGCCCACCGCACGCCCGGCGGGCACCGGCGGCTCCGCGGCGCCGATGTCGTGACCTTTGCCCGGGCCTACAACTACCCGGTTCCCCCCGCGCTGCTGGCGCCGTCGCCCGAGCCCGAGGGGGTTGCCCGTCGCGTGCTGATCGTCGACGACGAGCCCGACTTCGCGCAGACCGTGGCTGACTACCTCGAGCTCAAGGGCGGCTTCGAGGTGGAGATCGCCGACAGCGGTTTCTCCGCTGGGCTCACCCTCGCCCGATTCCGGCCCAGCGTGGTGCTGCTGGACCTACTCATGCCCGACATGGACGGCTTCGAGGTCCTGCGCATGCTGCGTCGCGACCCTGCGCTCGGGAACACCCCGGTCATTGCTTGCACGGCCTACCGCAGCGAGTCCACCGAGGAGCGCGTGCGTGCCGAGGGCTTCGACGGCTACCTCGAGAAGCCCCTCAAGTTCGAGCGACTGATCGACGCCGTGGAGGGCGCGATGAGGGTCACCCTCCTTCCCTAGCGCCCCGCGGGGCGATTCTCGGGTCGAGCCAGCGTCGGGACCGTCACGCCGCGTCGGCGCGCCACGAGTTCGGCGACGATCGCCACCGCGATCTCGGCCGGCGTTTCCGCGCCGAGGTCGAGGCCGACCGGGGCGCTGAGCCGGGCGAAGCGCGCCGGGTCCACCCCGGCCGCTCGCAGGCGCAGCAAGAACTTCGCGACCTTTGCCCGGCTGCCGATGAGGCCGAGGTAGGCGAGGTCCACGCCCAGCAGGATCTCGACGAGGTCCTGGTCCAGGGCGTGGTCGTGGGTCACCACCAGCGCGTAGGTGAGGGGACTCGAGGCGGTGGCCCGCGCCACGGCTCGTGGTTCCGCAACTTCGACGGTGCAACCTGGGAAGCGCTCGACCGTGGCCCAGTCCTCGCGGGCGTCGATCACCCGGACGTTCCACCCCGCTTCCCGGGCGAAACTCGCCGTGGGTCGCGCGACGTGGCCGGCGCCGAAGACCAACAGCGTCTCGGTGGGGGGAATCGGCTCGATGAACACTTCCATGGCACCTCCGCAGCACATGCCTAGGTCGCGAGTGAGGTGAACCGCCAACCGCCGGGGCTTGCGCTCGGCCAGGGCGAGTGCCGCCCCTTCCAGGACCACCTTCTCGAAGTTGCCGCCTCCGACCGTCCCGTGGGCGCGCCCGTCGGCCCACACCAGCATGCGCGCGCCGCTGGACCGGGGGGCGCTGCCGTTCACGCCGATCACGGTGGCCAGAGCCACCCACTCCCCGCGGGCCGAGGCCTCGGCGAGCAGAGCCCAGGTGCGATCGATCACTGGTTCGCCCGGGCGCGCACCCTCGCCAGGGCGAGGTCGGCGTCGTGGGCCAGGCGCCGCACGTCGGTGCCGAGCGCGTGGCCGTCGCGCGCCGCCTCGCGGCCACCCACCCAGACGCTCTCCACCACCCTGCCGTCGAACTGGTACACCATGGCGGCATAGGGGTCGCCGCCGGTCCACGACCGTCGCGGGTCGATCACCAGGAGGTCGGCCAGCTTCCCGACCTCGATGACGCCGGCGTCGAGCCCCAGGGCCTCCGCGCCGCGGGCGGTGGCCAGTCGCATCGCGGTGCGGGCGTCCATCGCCTGGGCGCCCAGGCGCGGCTTCGGCAAGAGCGCCGCCAGCCGCATCTCGGCGAACGCGTCCAGGCGGTTGTTGCAGGGGGCACCGTCGGCGCCGATCGAGACGTGCACGCCACGCGCCATCAACTCGGGCACCCGCGCCACGCCGCTGGCGAGTTTGAGGTTCGACGAGGGACAGTGGAGCACCCGCGTACCGGTGGTCGCCAAGAGCGACTCTTCCGCCTCGGTGAGGTGGATGCAGTGGGCGAGCAGCACGTCGGGGCCGCTCAGGCCGATGTCGTGCAGGTACTGCACGTTGTCGCGACCGGTGAGCGAGCGCACCAACGCAACCTCGTCGGCGTTCTCGCTGGCGTGCGTGTGGACGAGGCAGCCGCGCCGCCGGGCCTCGGCCGCCGTCTCGCGGAGTAAGGCCTCCGTGCAGGAGGGCACGAACCTCGGCGCGTAGGCGTACCGAAGCCGTCCGCGCCCGTGCCAGTGGTCGGCCAGGTCGCTCGCCCCGCGGCCGCTGGCCTCGGTGCTCTCACCCAGCCCCGCCTCGTTGTCGCGATCCATCTGGGCCTTGCCACACCAGAGCCGCAGCCCGGAGCCCTCCGCGGCCTCGAACACCGCGCCCGTGTGGTTGACCGTGGCCATGTCGAGCACGGCGGTCGTCCCACCGCCGAGCAGCTCGTCGATGCCGAGCAGGGCCGACACGCGCACGCTGTCGACGTCGTGGGCGCGCTCCAGGGGCCAGATCCGCGTGCGTAGCCAGTCCATGAGTGGGCGGTCGTCGGCCAGGCCGCGGAAGAGGGTTTGCACCAGGTGGACGTGCGTTTGCACGAAGCCCGGGCTCAACCACTTTCCCCGGCAGTCGACCTCCACCTCGCCCACGAGGCCAGGTGCCACCGCCACGATGCGATCGCCCGCCACGGCAACGTCTGCGGTGAAGGCAGACCCCGCCTCGTCGCAAGCGAGTACCAGGGGGGACTTGAAAACCAGGGGCCAGGGCGGAGCCATCGTCGCCCGTGCTAACGCCCAGCCGCCGCGGGTGTCCGGGCGCCGGACCTGATACGCTGCCGAGCCCCATGCTCGGCGTCCTGCTCCTTGCTGTCGCCGCGCTCGCGGCGGAACCCGAGCCACCGGCGTTGGTGCCGCTCATGGCTGCGCCGCTGCACCAGACCGAGGGTTGGGTGGAGGAGCGCGGAACCACGAGGTTCGCGGGCGAACTGGTGTCGTTGGCACGCGCCCCCGACGGCAGCGCTTGGCTGCTGGTGCTCGACGACGGCACGATCCTGCGGAGCATCGACGGGGCGCGCACGTGGAGCCGCGTGCTCCGGGGCGACAACGAAGCGGAGGACCTCGACGACGAGAGCCTGCTGCTCGAAGGCGAGCGCCTGGCCACGGAGTCGCTCGAGGTGGAGAGCGCGGGTGCCGGCGAGACGCTCGACGAGGGCAGCAGCGACGCCCCCATCGAGTCCACGGGCAGCGACGACCCGTCCGCCAGCCCGGCGACCTCCGAGTCCGCGCCCGCGCCGGACGACGGGGGCGCCCTGGAGGCCGCCGACGTCGACGCGCTGGTCGAAGGCGACGAGTTCGACGGCCAACGCGGCAACGTGGCCTGGTTCCACCCTGCCGACGGCGCGATTGCGCTGGTGGGTCGGGGTGACGGCTTGTGGCGGTCCACCGACGCGGGCATCCACTGGGCGCGAGTCGACGCCGAGGCCGACGCCACCTGCTTCCTTGCCCTGCCGGGAGGCGAGATCGTCGCGGGCACGGGCGCGGGCTTGCGGGTGTCGCCCGACGGCGGCCAGCGGTGGATCGACGCGGTCGACGCGACGGAGGGAAGCCGGGTATTCGACCTGGCTGCCGCCGGGAGCACGCTCTACGCCGCCGCCGGTCGCGGCTTGTACGCCAGCCCCGACGGTTTGCGCTGGAAGCGCCTCGGTGGCGCGGATCGGGTCACCGCGGTTTTGCCAGACCCGGGCTGGGAGGGTGGCTTGTGGGTGGCGGGGAGCCAGGGCCTCTTCCGCAGCGACGACGCTGGCGCTTCTTTCATCGCGATGGGCCGCCCCAGCCTGCGGGGCGTCCGGGGCTTGTCGAGTCTGGGCGAGCAGGGCCACGTCCTGGCGTGGGGTCACGATGGCGCCTGGGAGAGCAGCGACGGCGGGGTGACGTGGCACGCGTTGTCGTACGGGCTGCGGGATCCAGAAATCCGCGCCGTGGTGATCGTCGATGGACGGCCGATCGCGGCGACCGCCCGCGCGGTCTGGCGGTTGCGTCCCACGCGCCTCGGTGGGCCGAAGGTGGCCGCCGGCGCGGGGCCGCTGGTCCCGGTGAGCAAACAGGCGGAGCTGGGCGCGCTCGTGCAAGCGGGCGTACGCCGGACCGGACTACGCCTCGACACGCTCGATGGCCTGCGCTGGCGCCCCTGGTTGCCGACGGTCACCGTCTCCGCCGGCGCCTGGAACGGCTACGGCCGCCAGTCGGCCTTCCTCACCGGCCAGACCGAGGAAGACGACACCTGGATCTGGGCCACCGTCGCCAAGCTCTGTTTCGGAGGTTGCGTCAGCGTGCTCGACAGCTTCGACTACGACGCGGCGGGTAGCGACTACGAGTACGACGCCGACGAGATAGAGGCCGCCTACGAAGACGACGCCGACGCAGTGGTCGACACCCTCTACGTCGTCGGCGGCGAGGTCCTCGCCGAGGGTTCGGAGCCACTGGCCGCGGCCAACGTGTCGCAACGCATTCGCAACTACCGGTTCTCCGTGGCGGACCAGATCGTCTCGGCGTGGACCGCCGTGCAGCGACTCGAGGGCGTCGGGCCCCCGGAGTCGCTGGCCGGAGCCGTGGATTACACTCTGCAGCTCGAGGAGCTGCGGGCCCGTCTCGACCTCTACACCGATGGCGCTTTCAGTCGCGCCCAACTCGCGGAGTAATCATGTTCCTCGCCCTCTTCCTCACCCTCGCCACGGCCGCCGAGTTCGGCTCCCCGTCCGACGTGCTCGCCAGCTTCAAGTCCGAGCCGACGATCGGCCAGGTCCACGAGATGGCGCTGCAGTACAGCAAGACCGACAGCAGCTACGTCGACGCCTGGCTACGGGCGTCGAAGGCCTCCGCCGCGCTGCCTCGCATCGAGCTGTCCTACGGCTACAAGAACGGCTTCGACACGGACTATGGCTACTACAGCCCCGAGGAGATCTCCGACGACCTCGCGGCCGATGCCGACGGCGACGGCGCCCCCGACGACCCGCTCACCGCCGAAGAGGCCGAGGGCTTGGCCTACGGCCCCTTCACCACCGCCCAGGCTGTCGACATCGACCACGCGGCCGTGATCAAGGCGCGGTGGGAGCTCAACAAGCTGGTGATGTCGTCGGACCAGATCCGGATGATCTCGGAGGCCCAGGACATCGTCAAGCTGCGCGACAAGGTGCTGGAAGACGTCACCCGCCTGTACTTCGAGCGCCGTCGCCTCCAGGTGGAACTGTTGCTCAACCCCTCGGGTGAGCTGAAGAAGCGTGTGTCCGACGAGCTGCGGCTGGCCGAGCTCACCGCGCAGATCGACGCCTTCACGGGCGGCCGCTTCAGCCAGAGCCTGCCCGCGCGCTAGCGGCTGGGGACAGCACCCCGGCCGCGTTACCCGCGCTGGCCATGGCGCACCAGTCCGTCCTCGTGCTCGACTTCGGCTCGCAGCTCACCCAGCTCATCGCCCGCCGTGTGCGCGAGTTGGGCGTGTACTGCGAGATCCTCCCCTGCACCGCGGCGCCCCGCCGCCCCGAGGCGCTGGTCGGCATCGTGCTCTCCGGTGGGCCCTCGTCGGTCTACGAGTCAGACGCCCCGCCGTTCGACGCGGGTTGGCTGGACCTCGGCGTGCCCGTGCTGGGCATCTGCTACGGCATGCAACTCGTCACCCAGTTGCTGGGCGGCGAGGTGCGGGCGGCCGGCGCGCGCGAGTTCGGTCCGGCCGACGTGTCCCTGTCCACGAGCCCGCTCTTCCACGGGCTCGGCAGCAGCACGCCGGTGTGGATGAGCCACGGGGACCAGGTGGTGTCGATGCCCCCGGGGTTCGTCGCGGTGGGCGCGACCGCGACCTGCCCGGTGGCGGCATTCGAGAACGTGTCGCGAAAGGTGTGGGGTCTCCAGTTCCACCCCGAAGTCACGCACACCCGGGAAGGCCGGACGATCTTGTTCAACTTTGTCCGTGGCATTTGCGGCGCGAGGGGCGACTGGACCATGGCCGGGTTCGTCGACGAGCAGGTCGAGCGGATCCGCGCGCAAGTGGGCGACGGCGAGGTGATCTGCGGCCTCTCCGGCGGCGTCGACAGCTCGGTCGCGGCCGCGATCCTGCACCGCGCTATCGGCCCGCGCCTGGACTGCATGTTCGTCGACAACGGGGTGCTGGGGCACGGGGAGCGCGATGCCGTGGCCGCCGAGTTCCGCGACTTCGACGTCAC
>CAYHRZ010000082.1:0-13936 GCA_964359125.1 uncultured Klebsiella sp.
CCTGATCGATCGTGGCGTCGTCGCCCCGGCTGACGCCGACTCGCCCTCGCCCGAGCGGCGGGGCGACGATCGTGCAGTCCACAGTCGATCCGCGGGACGAGAGCACGGCCTCGGGTGCCGCCCGACCCACGTGGGTCGTCACCCGCGACGTCCCCTCCGAGCGGGGAAAGTGTCAGTCTGCGGTGAAGCCCGACCACTCCACCGCCCGGGCGAACAGCAACATACCGGCCACCCACACGCCAGCCCCGCGTGCCCAGTGCCGCAGCGGGACGGACAGGCAGCAGGCCGCGAGCACGAGACCGTAGCCGGCAAACCACGCGACTCGACCCGGGGGCCAGCGGTCCAGCTCGATCCCGTAGGCCCCCATGAGTGGGTCGCTGGCGTGGAGGAGCGCAAGGGCCACCGGGTTGACGATGCCGCTGAGCCCCGGGAGCCAGGCGGGGTGCAGGCAGGCCGGGCGCGCCGAGGCCGCGTCCACGAGCCGCCAGCCGGCCAGCAGCATGCCCGCGAGCACGGCGGGCCCGCCGAGGGCGTGAAGGGTGTGCAGCGCGTCGTCGAAGAGACCGGAGAAAGGGCGGAAGATCGCGTTGAGCACGCCGTGCGCGGCGTCCACGAGCACCGGGACGGCGATCAACCCCGCGGTCAGGCGATTGGCCGGTGTGAGCGGAGACGCCAAGGTGTGCCCAGTGTAGCGGATCTCGGCGAGGGCCGGGTCCCGGTGGGACACCTGGCGTCCCGCTGGGACTTCTCCGAACCGTCTCTGACTCGCCCCCTTCTGCGCGTGGTACCTTGCGGGCATGGCTTCTTCGTTCCTCGCGATCCTCTGCGTGATGGCGCAGGCGTCGGGCCTCGACAAGGTCGACTTCGCCTTCACCAGCAACAGCCACCTCGACCCCGCGGCCCGCTCGATTGTATTGCGCGGGTCGGCCTCCGAGGTGTCGGGCTACTTGCGGGACCGTCTCGTCACGATGGGCGGCAAGACCCTGACCATCGACGAGTCGATCAAGCGGCTGGTGGTGCGCCTGCCGGACGGCAGCGCCGGTTGCTACCGGCGCTACCGGAGTGTCCTCGAGCAGCGCTGGGCCGCCTTCGAGGCCAACTCCTTCCAGAAATACGAGGGCATCGACCTCACTGGCCTCTGCAACGAAGTCGAGTTTGTCGCCGCCCCGACGGGGGTGGTCGTGGCGGTCGACGCGTCCGATATCGACCCTAGAACCGAGAAGGTCTCCTACAACGGGAAGGACCTCGAGTCCGCCTTCGCCTCGCGGCTGGTCGCGCGGACCTGGTCGGAGAACGGCCTCACCTACGTTTACCTCTGGTGCGGGCCCAAGTCCGGAGAGGTCGTCGCTGGTCCAGGAAACAGCATCGGCCACGCCTGGTGGCGCGTGAGTGACGGGAGCCACGAGGCCGCGATCGTCACCCGGCTCCTGGGCGAGATGCGACGGCGCTTCGACGAGGCCGAGGGGGAGACCCTGCCCCGCCTGGACGGTGAGGGCGCGATCCAGGCCTCGACGCCCCCACCACCCCGCGTCGCCAGCGCCCCGACGCCGCGGCAAGCCGGTCCGCAGGTGTCGGCCGTCGACGACCGGCTGGTGACGGGGAAGAAGGCGAGTCGCGACGCGGCGGTGGTGATTGGGCTCGAGGACTACCCCTACTTGACGCCGGTCCCCCATGCCCGGCGCGACGCCGACAGCGTCTTCCAGTTCCTCGTCTACACCCGAGGTGTGCCCTTCGACCGGGTGGAACTGCTGAAGTCGGCGAGCCGGGAGCAGATCGTCGGGGCGGTGACCGACGCCGGTCGAGCGGTCGCGGCGGGCGGCACGGTGTGGGTGTACTTCGCCGGCCACGGCGCCGCGTCGGCGACCACCGGCGAGCGACTGGTGCTCGGTGACGACGCGCGCCCCGACGTCCGGGCCTTCGACAGCCGCGGGGTGGAGGTGGCCGAACTCACCCGCCTGGCCGGAGCGGGCGGCGGGCAGGTGGTGGTGTGGACCGACGCTTGCTACACCGGCGTGGGCCGCAGTGGGGTCGCGCTGGTCCCCGGCGCGAGGTTTGCCGTGCCGGTGGAGGCCTCGTCGCGACCGGCGCAGACCGCCGAGTGGACGGCAGCGGGTGCCAACGAGGCGGCGCTCCCGCTGGAGTCGGCGGGCCACGGCGCCTTTACCTACTACGCGCTGGGCGCCCTGCGCGGGTGGGCCGACGGCGAGGTGGACGGCGCCCGGGACGGCTCGGTGACGGCCAAGGAAGCTGCCCTCTTTGTACGCCGGAAGTTGAACGATCTCCCCGGCGGCAGCCAGACGCCCCGCTGGTCGGGGGCCCCCGGCTCGGGCGACTGGGTGCTCGCCTCGGGCGTGAAAGAGACGGAACCAAACGAAGAATGAGCCGGGAGCAGCCCGCGCCGCACTACCCCACCCCCGCAACCGCCTTGGCCCCGGTGGCCGCCAGTCCCTCCCGGTACAACTTCGCGTAGGCGCCGTCGAGCGCCAGCAACTCCGCGTGGCTGCCCACCTCGGCCACGCGTCCCTGGTCGAGCACTACGATGCGGTCTGCGCGGGTGATTGTCGACAACCGGTGCGCGATCACCAGGCAGGTGCGGTCCACGAAGAGCCGGTCGATGGCCTCCTGGAGGATGCGCTCCGAAACCGGGTCCACGCTGGCCGTGGCCTCGTCGAGGATCACCATCGGCGGGTCGCGGGCCAGCGTCCGGGCCAGCGCGAGGATCTGTCCCTCCCCGGCCGAGAGGTCGCTGCCGCGGTCGCGAAGCGGGTGGTCGAGACCCTCCGGGTACCGCGCGACGATCTTCGCCGCCCCGCTCTGCGCCACGGCGGCGGCCACCCGCGTCTCGTCGAGGGTCGGGTCGCCGAGGGTGATGTTGAAGCGGATGGTGTCGCGGAAGAGTTGCACCTCCTGCCGCACGAAGCCGACACTGCGCCGGATGTCGGCCGGGCGCAGCCGGGAGAGCTCAGCGCCATCCACGAGGACCGAGCCCTCGTAGCCGTCGTGGACCCGCGACAACAAGCGAACCAGCGTGCTCTTCCCGGCGCCGGTGCGCCCCACCACCGCCACCACCTCGCCGGGGTTCACGTCGAGGTCGACACCGTCGAGGATGTAGGGACTGTCGGGGCGGTAGCGGAAGCGGAGTCCCCGGATGGACAGGCGCCCGGTGGCGTGCTCCAGCGCCAGGTCGCCGGGGGTGATCTTGTCAGTGACGGTGAGCAGGCCGAAGATCTTGTCGAGCGCCGCGAACGCGCGTTGGAGGAAGGTGATCTTCCCCGACAACTCGCGCAGCGGCCGGAACAGTCGGTCGATGTAGTCGAGGAACGCGACTACCAGCCCCACGGTGACCACCTCCGAGCTGTAGCTGGCACCCCACCACAACATCAGGGCGATGGCGACACTCGCGATGCCGTCGATGAACGCGTAGAGCCCCGCGTCCCAGACGTTGTTGACGACGTTGGCCTTCCGGTAGCGCTCGTTGAGCCCGTTGAAGCGGTCGCCCACGCGCACTTGCAAGCCGAAGAGTTGGATGACCTCCATCCCTGAGATACGTTCGGCCACGAAGGCGTTCAGCGCCGCCAACGAGTCGCGGATCTCGGCGAAGAGCGCCCGCATCTGCCGTCGCGCCAGCTCGATGACCACCACGATGGGTGGTGCGAGCAACAGCAACACCCCGGTGAGCGTGGGATCGAGGTAGAGCATGCCGCCCAGCACCGCCAGCATGGTGATGATGTCGAGCACCAGCGAGATGCTCCCGGCCGCCAGCGCCTCGTTGAGCGACTCCACGTCGCTGGTGGCCCGCGACATGATCTGCCCGGTGGGCTGCTTTTCGAAGAACCGTTGGGACAACGAGAGTACGTGTGACACGATGGCGTGCCGCAGCCGCAGGATGGTGTTCTCGGCGGCCACCGCCGTGACGAGGGTGTACACCGCCTCGATGGCGAAGGCCGCGAGCACCGCCAGGAGGTAGTAGCTGGCGTCCTGGGCGAGCCCCTCCGCCTGTCCGCCGGTGACGTGTCGGTCCAGTGTCCGCTTCAACAGGAGCGGTTGTGCCATGCCCACGCTGGCGATCACCGGGGTGAGCACCAGGGCGAGCACGAACCACTTGGCGTCGGCGCGCATGTAGGTCCAGAGGGCCGACCAGGTCCAGGGCCGGCGCGGTTTTACGGCGCTCACGAGGCCGCCTGCTGGGCGAGCCAGGCGTCACGGTAGGGACCGGGTCGCGACACCAGTTCGTGGTGTGGCCCCTGGTCCACCAGCGCGCCGTCGTCGAGGACCACCACGAAGTCGGCGTGCACCAGCGCCGAGAGCCGGTGCGACACCACCAGCCGGGTGGCCCCCGCCCGCCCCCGGAGCGTTCCGATCAGCGCCTGCTCGGTGCCGTGGTCCACTGCGCTGAGCACGTCGTCGAGCAGCACGATGCGCGCGTCGCGGAGCAGGGCCCGCGCCAGCGCCACCCGCTGACGCTGTCCCCCGGAGAGGGCGATGCCCCGCTCGCCCACCACTGTCCCGAGGCCGTCGGGCAGCGAGGCCACGTCGGTGTCGAGCGCCGCCGCCTGCACCGCCGCCCGGACCTGCTCGTCGGGGGCGCCAAAGCCGATGTTTTCCCGGATGGTCTCCGAGAACAAGAAGGGCACCTGCGGCACCACGCAGAGGGCCTCGCGGTAGGCCGCGAGGTCGATGTCGCGCACGTCGACGCCGTCGACAAGGACGGTGCCCGGCGGGGGATTGTCGAGTCGCGACAACAGCCGGAGGAGCGTGCTCTTGCCGCTGCCCACCGGGCCATACACCCCCACGGTGGCGCCCGCCGGGATCGACAGGCTCAGGTTTCGCAAGACCGGGCGCGATTCCCTCCCCGGGAAAGCGAAGGACAAGCCGCGCAGTTCGATCGCTGGGGCGCAGCTCGGCGCGGGCAGGCGCGCGGCGTCGGGACGGTCGGGCACCGCGTCGACCACCGCGTGGATGCGCTCCAACGACGCCTCGGATCGTTGCAGGACGGGCAGCAGCCAACCGAGCATGCGCAGCGGCATCACCAGGAAGGCGATGAGCGCGATGAAGGCGGCGAGCTCACCGGCGCTGAGCGCGCCCTGGTTCACCAGCCCCCCGCCGAGCACCAGCACCCCCCAGGTGGCGACGCCGCCGGCGACGGTGAGCAGCGGGAAGGCGAAGGCTCGCAGCCGGGTCATCGACAGCGAGGTTGCGCGCAGGTCGGCGGCGCGCTGGTCGAGGCGAGCCTGGAACACGTCTTCCACGCAGTAGCCCTGCACCGTCGCCACGCCGGAGAAGGTGCCGAGCAGGTCGTCGCTGAGTAGGCCCAGTTGCTGCTGCGACTGGCGTTGCAGGCGCATGATCTTGCGCGTTGCCAGTTGCACACCACCGAAGGCCAGGGCGCAGGGCAAGGCCACCGCGACGGTGAGCAGCGGCGAGAGGACGAGCATCTGTCCTACGCCGAAGATCATCGAGCCCACCACGTTGCCCCCTTGCAAGAGCGCGAAGCCGGCCAGCGCTCGCGCGAAGGTGACGTCGCTGGTGGCGCGGGCGAGCAGGTCCCCGGTCACCGACGTGGCGTAGAAGTTTGGTTGCAAGGCCAAGAGGTGCGAGAAGAAGTCGGCGCGCAGGCGGAACTCGGCCAGCCGTCCGGGCGTGAAGAACCACACCCGCGACAGCGTGCGCGTGACGATCACCAGGAGGCCGATGATGCCGATGGCGTAGGCCTCGTGGACGGCACCCTCGTCGCCCGCGCGCATGCGGTCCAGGCCAGCGGCCATGCGCATCGGGACCAGCACGGAGAGGTAGTTGGTGGCGACCAGCGCGAGCGTGCCTGCGAGGTACCACCGCCACAGCGGCAGCACGTAGCCCTTGCAGAACCGGAGGGTGTGCTCCACCCGCTAGGCCGGGACGATCTCTTCGGGGGTGTCGAAGAGGCCGTGGAGCAGGGCGTCCCGGCGCTGGGCGATGTCGGCGTCGAGTCGCGACAGCGCCTCGGGCAGGCGATCCATCATCCGCCGCGGCGGGCGGGCCACCCCCTGCTGGAAGAGCGAGTGAACCAGCCACGGGAACACCGCCGTGACGTCGGTGTGTACGTAGACCGAGTTGAACTCCACGCACTCGGCGCTCACCTTGCCCCAGGTGTGGCCCTCCCCGGCCGGGCAGGAGCTCAGGGCCCCGTTGTCGACCGGGTCCACGCAGAACTGCACGTCGATGTCGAAACCGCGGGCGTCGAGTTCGAAGATCTGCGACAGCGTGGGCTCGCCCTGGAGAGTGTAGTTTTTCGGCACCCCCCCGCCGAGGATCCACACCGCCGTCTGTCCCTCGTTCTGCGCCAGCCACTGCACCGCCGCCATCTGGTACACGTCGGCGGCCACGTCGAGGGAGAACTTGAAACTGTCACCGAGCAGGGCGCGTAGTTTGACGACGTTGAGGAAGATGGAGCCGTCTTGCGGGGCTCCGACGAAGATGGGCACGCCGTGTTTCCAGGCCGTGGCGAGGAGCGAGTGCTGGTCCACGTGCAGCGCCTCCTCGATGGCGTAGAGGTGCTGGCCCAGCAGGTTGTGGAACTCGGCGGTGCTCATCGACCGCGAAAAATCGGGCTTGGTGAGCAGCCATGCGAAGAGCCGGTCCGTCCGCAGGAGCACGTCTTCGGCGAAGCCAATGTCGTAGATGCGGATGATGCGGGCGTCGCGGAGCATCGTGTCGCCGGCGTCGGGGGCGATCTCCCGTAGGCGGTGCCCCAGGATGCGGTGCGCGTCGTGATAGAGGTTCGCGCCGGTGGTGGTGAACACGTCGATGATGCCGGCCTCGATGAGCGGCACGATGCACGAGCGGTGCAGCCCGGCCGGCGTCATGGCGCCGCTCATGGTGCAGAACACGTAGTTGCCGCCCGTGGCCGAGAGTTCCATCAGGCGTGCCGCCTCGCGCACCTGCCGACCGACGAAGGCGGGGAAGGCAGTGGCGAGCAGTTCGGCGCCCGTTTCCCTGCCGGTGATTGCCCGGGGGCGGATCTCCCGGGCGCGAGCGAAGGCCTCGTTGACGTCGGTGGGTTCGGACACGGGTGCGCTCCGGGCGGCGCGGGGTCTAACCGGCGGGGGCGCGGCGGGGGCCCAGGCTCACCGTCCCCCGGTGCCCCGCGTCACAAGCCCAGGCGGTGCAGGACCCAGGCCCAGGCCCGCGCCCAGCGCGAGGGCGCCGGCCGCGCTTAGGCTCTCAGCGTGATTGTTCGCCCGGGCATCGAAGTCGCTGACGACGCGCTTTCTCGCGTGTGTGCCCGGTACAAGGTTCGTTCGCTGGCGCTGTTCGGTTCGAGTGCGCGCGGTGATTACCACCAGGGGAGCGACGTCGACGTGCTCGTCGAGTTCGCGCCGGGAGCCCAGGTGGGCCTGCTCGCGCTGGGCGCCCTGCAGCGCGAGCTGTCGGGCCTGGTGGGCGCCCGCGTGGACCTGGTCCCGGTCGGCGGACTACACCCGGGGCTGCGGCAGCAGGTGTTGGCGGAGGCGAGGCCCTTGTATGCGGCGTGAACGCCTGTACTTGGCCGACATGGTTCGCGCGGCCGACACGGTGAGCGGTTTCATGGACGGCGTGTCGCGCGAGGAGTTCCTCGGGAGCGAGTTGCCCCGGAGTGCCGTGATGTACCAATCTGGTCATCATCGGGGAGGCTGCGGCGCGGGTCGGTGCTGAGTCCCGGGCTGCGCACCCCGACGTCCCCTGGACGGATATTGTCGGGTTTCGCAATTTCGCCGTGCACGCGTACTTCGGCGTCGACTGGGGCATCGTGTGGGAGGCAGCCACCGCCGACGTCACCGTGGTGCGGGACCACGTCAGCCACATCCTCGCGGTGCTACCCCCGGAGGAGTAGACCCCTGACCTAGCTCCCGGCCCGGAGCCGGTGCAGCACCCAGGCCCAGGCCCGCGCCCAGCGCGAGGGCGCCGGCGGGCCGTGGGGGCGGCCGTCGTCGCCGTCGGGAGGGGTGGCGGTGTCGACGTCGCTGCCGCCCGTGTCGGTGGCGGTGTCGTGGCCGGGCTCGCCGTCCGGTTCGTCGGGCGGGACCTCGGCGTCGCCGGTGTCGTGGGTACCGCTGTCGGTGACGGCGGAGTCGCCGGTGTCGTCGCTGTCGCCAGAGTCGTGGGCGGTGTCGGTGCCGCCGGTGTCCGTGTCGCCGGTGTCGCCCGTGTCGGCGTCGCCGCTGTCGCCAGAGTCGTGGCCGGTGTCGCCGGTGTCGCTCCCGCTGTCGGTGTCCGCGTCGCTGTCTGCGTCGCTGTCTGCGTCGCTGTCCGAGTCGGTGTCCGCGTCGCCGCTGGGCACGCTGCCGGTGTCGGCCACGCAGAGGCCGTCGAGGTTGAACTTCTGCCCGGAGTCGCAGGTGGGCGTGGTGCAGGCGAGGAGGAGGGTCAGCATGGTGCGGGAACTAACCCCGGCAGTTAGCCCCCGCTCCCCTTTGGAGTGTCCGTGAAAGTTCTCAAGGTTCTTGGTGGCGTGGTGGCGCTGGTGGCAGGCGTGCTGGTGGTGGGTGGGGTGCTCTTGCCCGACAAGATCCGGTTGGAGCGCTCGATCGAGGTGAACGCGCCGGCCTGCAACGTACACGAGCTGGTGGCCAACCAGGCCCGGTTCAACGAGTTCTCGCCCTGGGCCAAGATGGACCCCTCCGCCAAGTACGAGTTCAGCGGGCCTTCCTACGGCGTGGGCGCAAAACAGGCCTGGAAGGGCGAGAAGACCGGCGAGGGCAGCATGACGATCACCGAGTCGGTGCCGTGCGAGAAGGTGGTCACCGCCCTGCACTTCGTGGGACAGGGCGACGCCATGGCCGACTGGACCTTCGTGGAGAGCGGCGGCAAGACCAAGGTCACCTGGGGTTTTGACGGCGACGCGCACGGCAGCATGGTTGCTCGTTGGTTCAACCTCGCGATGGAGCCGATGATGGGGCCGCAGTTCGAGTCGGGCTTGGCCGACATGAAGAAGGTCGTCGAGGCGGGGCCGAAGGTCGACATCCGGGGCCTCGAGGCGAGCTTGTCCGACGACGCGGCGGTGACGGTGGCCTACGTGGAGCTGAGCAGCGCCAAGGACAACGAGTCGGTCAAGAACGCGCTCGGCCCGGCCTTCGGGCAGGTCATGGGCGCGCTCGCGGGGGGACAAGTGGAGGCCGCTGGCATGCCGATCGTGGTCACGACCTCGGAAGAAGGGGAGCAGTTCGCGATGTGGGCCGCGATCCCGGTGGTGGCCGAGCCGGCCGCGCCGCTCGCCGACGCCGCGGTTAGGTTCGGCACCGTGGGCGGCGGCAAGGCCGCGCGCACCACGCACAAGGGCGCCTACTCCGGGCTTGGCGACACCCACGCCAAGCTCCAGGCCTGGATGGGGATCCACCAGGCGAAGGGCAGCGGCGCCCCCTGGGAGCAGTTCGTCAACGAAACGGGCAACACGCCCGAGGCGGAGTTGCTCACCGAGATCCACTACCCGGTGGAGTAGGGCGCCGCGCGGGCACCAGCGTGCGAGTCGGCGGGACAGCTTCGCGTCTTCGCGGGTCCGAGTGCGCCGTGCCCCGTGTCGCCGGGAGGTCTCGCGCAGAGGCGCCAAGGCGCGGAGGACGAGCGCCGGCGAGGGATGGTCGCCGGTGGTTGGCGGCCTGGAGCGGACGCGCGGCGTCGAGACCTCGGGTCTGGTGGCAGTTACGTCATTGATGTCGCGACAGCCACACGACTCGGAATGGCGAGAGCTGCGGCTCGACGGGACAGCCTCGCGTCTTCGCGGCTCCGCGTGCGCCGCGCGCCGTGCCACCGCGCCACGAGCAGAAACCCCCCGCCCGCGGCCAACCCCGGGTTGGCACCCGCACCCGCGTCGCAACCACATGCCGACCCGTTCTCGTCGGGATCCATGTACCCGTCGTCGTCGTCGTTCTCGTTGGTCGTCGACGGCCCCACGGTCACCGACTGCGTTCGGCAGCGGGGTTCGGCGCAGCCGGGCGGCACCAGGCACAACTCCACGGCGTAGCTCCCCGCCGCCGCGAAGGCGTGGTCCACGCTCGCGCCGGTCCCGGTGTTGCCGTCACCGAAGTCCCACGTGGGTTCCAAGGTCGCGGCGTCGGCGGGCTCCGTCACCACGCAGGTGGCCGACAGCGGGTCGCTTTCGTCCTCGCCGCAACTAAACGCCACCGGTACCGCGTCGCCGTAGATCGCGGCCAGCCCTGTCTCGTCGTCGTAATTGAGCGAGCTCCGCTCGGTGTCGCAGCGCTGCGACCACCAGAACATCGTCGCGAGCGCCGCGTAGCCGTCGCCGCACGCGTCCCCCTGCTCACAACTGTGCGCCAGCCCCAGCACGTGCCCGATCTCGTGGGTGAGGTCGGCCTGGAGGGAGTACTGGCTCCAGCACTCGCCCGCCTCGATGGCCTCGTCGGACATGAAGTAGGTTTCGTCGTTGAACACCACCATCGTCGGCCACGTTCGCTCGTACTCCACCCCCTCCCAGGTGACGGTTTCGCCGGTTCCCGTGTACGAGTACGACACCGCGAGCACCCCCGGCTCGAGATTGTCGTCGGGATCCCCGAACAACACCGCCACGCCGCCCGCGGCGTAGTGTGCCTCGGCCGCGCGATCTTCGACCACCACCACGGAGAGGGCGCAGGGCCCGGCCTCCGTCCATGCCGCCGCGGCGCCGTCGATGGTGGCCGCCACCTCGTCGCGACTGAGCCCCGGCTGGGCGCCCGTCCAGTGGATCTCGAGCGGCATCTCGTCGGGTGGCCAGGCGTTGCCGTTGAGTTCGTAGGCGTGGGCGGCGGCGAGTAGCGCGACCAGGCTCATCCCCGCACCCTACCACGCTCTGGATCTCGCTCCCTCACTCCCCCAGCACCCACGTCTCCACCGCCGCCGCCTCCACCTCGGCGCGTCGGAAGTTCAGGTAGTGGTAGGTCCCGTCGTGCCAGTCGGTGTCGGCGCCCACGCCCGCGTACGACACGTGGAAGTACATCTCGGGCACGTCGTCGGCGCCGAAGCCCACCACCGCCCGGTAGATGCCACTGGCCTTCGAGGCGCAGGGATCGGCGAGGTCGCCGTCGTCCCAGGCGGGACAGTCGCCCACGTTGACGGTGGACTCGTCGCCCCCGAAGGCCCAGTCGATGTCGGCCTCCCAGGGGCCGGTGAAGCGCACCGTGTGCACGTCGCCCCAGGTGAGGCGGTCCAGGCCCCGGGCCACGCGCACCGATTCCACCCACTCGATGGCGTCGGAGAGCGCCGCGAGCATGTCGGTGCTGCCCTTGCCGTCGAGCAGCGCGTCCATCTGGTCGCGGTGGGCCAGGGCGTTGGCCTTGGCCAGGAACACCGGCGACTGCGAGGCGATCTCCTCGAAGAGCACGCCGATGTCGCCGCCGAGGGTGCGCTCGGCCAGGAGCGCCTGCCAGGTGTGAAACACCGCCGCCTCCTCGCTGTTGACCCCCATCTGCCGGTCCCAGGCGGAGAGCGCTGCGGCCGCGTCGACGAGGTCCTGTCGCCCGGCGTAGGCCGACAGCGCCTCGTCGGTATCCAGTCGCGACACCACCTCGGCGAGTAGCGGGACGAGGTCGTCGGCCAGCGAGGAGTGCACGTCGGCCTGCATCTCCACCATGTCGGCCAGTGACACGTTCCCCCGCGCGACCAGTGCGTCCAGCATGTTGCTCACTCGGTCCGCCCGGTAGCCGGGGTCGAAGTAGCTGCCATAGTAGAACGCGTCGTTGGTGGGGTCGTTGTCGGCGGTGTGGTCGAAGGGCGCGTTGTTGGCGCTGGCGATGTAGGCCTGGGTGCCGTCGAGCGCGGGGAAAAGCGCCTCGTCGAGGTACTCGCCGGTCCACGCGGCGCCGGGGTCGTTGCCGCTGATGATGCGCCGCGGATCGGCTGCGCGCACGGGCACGTTGCCGTGGGCGCGGTAGCGGATGCCCTCGGCGCTGGCGAACACCCAGTTCTGTTGGCCCACCCGCTCGAGGCCCACCGCGTCCCAGGTGTTGGCCAGGGACTGGCTACGGTTGAAGTCGAGGTACTGGAACAACTCGGTGGTGTCGGTGTCGAAGCCGGCCCAGGCGCACACCACCTCGTTGTCGGCCAGGAGCATCTTCTCGATCGGCAGGATGTCCTGGGGGAGCACCACCCCCACGCCGGGGATGTCGGTCACCTCGAACTCGGTGGTGGTGAGGGAGCCGTCGGCCTGCAACACCTCGATGGGCTCGCTGCGGACGTACACCGCGTGCTCCTCGCCGCCGAGCATGGCCACGCCGTCGGTGATCGCGACGTCGAGCACGTCCATCGCGTCGGCGTAGTTGACGGTGGCCGCCCAGTTGACCACCCGGTTGTGCCCCATGTGCACGCCCGGGACGCCCGGGAAGGAGAAGCCCGCCACGTCGAAGCTGCCGCCGGCATCGGCCGAGTTCAGGTGCCAGGGGATCACCATCGACGGGTTCGCCATGGTGGCGTGGGGGTCGTTGGCCATCACCGGCTTGCCATTTTCCGTGTAGGCGCCGTTGACCGCCCAGTTGTTGGACGCGCGTCCCACGCCGTGCGCCGTGGCCAGCTCGTTCAGCTTCTGGCCGAAGTCGGCGGGCAGGTCGAACGGCAGGTGCCCGCCGCCGGTCGAAGTGGTGCTGGCCTGCGCCTCGCCCCCGGCTTCACCGTCGACGATGAAGCGGTAACGGCCGGGCGTCCACACCGGGAAGTTGTCGAAGTCCGAGACGATCTTGTCGGACACGGTGACCAGCAAGTCGTAGTCGAGCTGGTTGCTATACCCGAGGTTGATGCGCTTGCCCATCGACACCACGTCGAGCACGGTGAACGGCACGGGCACGTAGTCGAGGCTGTCCTGGCCGAAGTCGGTGGGGGCGGTGGCGTTCCCGGCCGCGAGGTCGGTGACGAAGGCGTTGAGGCCCGCCGTGAAGGCCACGCCGAGGGCCACGTCGTCGGGACGTAAACCAGCCTGGTAGTTCAGGGTGCGGCAGCCGAGCTCGAGGAAGTTGAAGGTGCGCGCGATGCGGTCGGTGTTGAGCGCGGACTCGCCGTCGAGGGTGGAGAGGGTGCCGCGGGTGGCGTGCCGGGCGCGGTCCACCTGGTAGAGCCGCTGCCGGGCCTGCTCGTAGCCGGCGGCGAAGAACAAGTCGGCGTCGGACTGGGCGTAGACGTGTACGACGCCGAGGTCGTCCCTCGTGAACGACACCGGCGCCACTTGTTCGTAGGTGAGGGGAATGCCCACGTCGTCGAGCGTGCAGGGGACGAAGGGCACGCCGGTCGCGACGTCGGGACGCTGGAGTTCGTCGGGTTGGCAAGCAACGAGGGCGAGCAGAAACATGGGGTAGCCGGTTTGGCGGCCCCACTACCACAACGCCAGCCCGCTCGCTGCCAAAAACTGGCCAGCGCGAATGTTTGACCTGAGACCCTACTGCTCGACGTACGAGATTGTCACCTCGAAGGCGAACTCCTCGTGGGAGCAGTCCGTCGAGGCGTCGTTGTCGCCAAAGGTGATGAAGCCGTATTCGACCCGGTCGAGTTGGATGGCGCGGGTCGACAGGGCCTCGATGATGCTGCTGTCGAACTGCAAGGCGATGGGGCCGCTGGTCTCGGGGGCCGGGATGGTGCAGGTGGCCAGTCCCTCGTCTTCACCGAGGCAGAACGTGGGGATGTCGCCGAACTCGAAGGACTCGCCGACGATGCTGTCCCAGTCGTAGATCGGCAGGTCCCCGTCGCGAGGGAACATGTCGACATAGGGCCCGTACGACGCGGCCAGCACCACGTCGTCGAAGGTGAGGAAGAAGTTGTCGTCGTACACCATGCGCTGGGCCTCGCCGCCCCCCACGCGGAAGTCGAAGGCGACGTCGCAGATCACGGCGCCGGTGCCGATGTCGATGGTCTCCACCTGCTCCACGCGCGCCGTGCAGTGGGCGTCTTGGGCCTCGATGTTCCCGTTTTCCTCCCAGGGGCAGCCGTCGTCGGCGCGCAGCCG